>NZ_JYFT01000058.1:0-87979 GCF_000931385.1 Pseudomonas sp. FeS53a | reverse complement strand
CGACGGAAGCTGACCAAGCAGGGCGATCCGGAAATCCGCCGGCTGCTCTATACGGCAGCAATGGCAGCCAGCCGCACCGTCGCCTGGAAAGACTGCTACCAGGGTTACCTGCAACGCGGCCTGAAGAGAACCGAAGCGCTGGTCATCCTGGCGCGCAAGCTGGCTAGGATCGCCTTTGCCGTGATGAGAAGTCAGAAGCCATATCGACCTCGCGTCGCTACGGCGGATTGACATGGAATCTCCCACAGGTTCAGGGGAGTGCGCTCCGCTACTCCGCCTTCTCCCCACCCGCCAGATGCCCCGCCAAGGTCCGCAATGCGCCGAGCTGGCGGCAGATCAGGGCCAGTTCGGTCTGCACCAGGCGTACACGCTCGTCCATGTCGTCCGGCAGCTGCTCCAGCGTCTTGGCCAGGGCCTCTTCGCTGTCGCTGTGGATGGCCACCGGCTGGCGCTGGGCCATGGCGGCGGCGATGGCTTCCAGGGTCGCGGCGATGCGTTCGCCGGCATCGGCCAGGGTCGGCTCCAGCACCAGCGGCTCGGCACTGCGGTGGGCGCCCAGGGCGGAGAGGTAGCTGAGCAGGGTGTGGGACAGCACGAGGAAGCGGAAGCCCATGTCGGCATCCTTCCGGAAGTGCCCGGGCTCCATGAGCATGTTGGCCAGGGTGGTGGACAGCGCCGCGTCGGCGTTGTGGGCGTTGCGCCGGGCCAGGCGGTAGGCCAGGTCGTCGCGCTTGCCGCTGGCGTACTGCTGGAGGATCTGCCGCAGGTAGTGGGCGTTGTAGACCAGGGTGGTGGAGACCACCCGGTGCAGCCCGCGCCCCTGCCAGTCGGGGAGGATGAAGATCACCGCCAGGGCGGCGATCAGGCTGCCCAGCAGGGTGTCCACCAGGCGCGGCACGAACAGGCCGTAGCTGTCGCCGATCTGGTTGAAGCAGAACAGCACCATCAGGGTGATCGCCGCCGTCGCCAGGGTGTAGCGGGTGGCGCGGTTGGTGAAGAAGATCACCCCGGCCACCACGGCGAACATCGATTGCACCAGGGCGCTGGGGAACAGGTCGAATAGCGCCCAGCCCAGGGCCAGGCCGATCACCGTGCCGATGATCCGCTGCACCAGCTTGCGCCGGGTGGCGCCGAAGTTGGGCTGGCAGACGAACACCGTGGTCAGCAGGATCCAGTAGCCCTGGCTCGGGTGGATCAGGTGCAGCACGCCGTAGCCGGCGGACAGGGCGATGGCCATGCGCAGGGCATGGCGGAACACCACCGAGGTGGGGGTGAAGTTCTGCTTCAGGCGCTCCCAGACGTCCCTCAGCCCTTTGGGCGAGCGGTCCAGCAGGCTGCTGTCCTGGGCGTCGGCGAGGGCGTCGGGGTTGCTGGCGTCGGTCAGCAGCCGGTCCAGGGTGGAGAGGTTGCTGGCCAGGGCGTTGAGCGAGCGCAGCAGGCCGCGCCAGGCCGGGTTGCTCTGGATGCGCAGGTGCTCCAGGGAGCGGTGCAGGTCCTGCAGGGCCTGGGTGCCGTCGTGGTACTCGAACGGCTGGCGCATCTGGATGGCCTGGCCCAGGGCCTGGCAGGCGCCGCCCTGCTGGCGCAGCAGGCGCTGGCAGCGGAACAGCACATCGCTGTGGAAGAAGGCTTCGGCCAGCTGGTTGTAGGGGTAGTGGGAGGAACTGGCGCGCTCGTGGATGTCCTGGGCCAGGAAGTACAGCTTCAGGTAGCGGCTGACCTTGGGCCGCGGCCGGGCGTTGCCGACCCGGTGCAGGATGATTTCCTTGGCGGCGTTGAGCGCGCTCACCACCTTGCCGTTCTGCTGGGCCAGCTCCAGGCGCTTGGCCTCCACGTCCAGCTCGCGCAGGGGCTCGAACAGGCTGGACTTGAGCTTGAGGTACTGCCCCAGCTCGCGGTACAGCCGCGCCAGGCTCTGCTGCACCGGCTGGTGGGTGAACAGCGCCTGCCAGAGCACCGAGAGCAGGCCGTACCAGGCGGCGCCGCTCACCAGCAGTGCCGGCTCGCGCCAGAGGTCGTCGGCCACGCCGTTGCGCTGGTCGACGCCGATCATGCTGTAGATCGACAGGATCAGCGTCGCCGAGGCGATGGTGGCGTAGCGCTCGCCGAGGGCGCCGAGCATGGTCAGGCCGAAGCTGGCCAGGGCCAGGGCGGCGACGAACAGCCAGGGGTAGGGGAACAGCAGCTCCACCGACAGGGAGGCGATGCTGAAGCAGCCCAGGGTCACCAGCAGCGCCTGGATACGTCCTTGCCAGCTGTCGTCAGTTTCCGCCAGGGCGCTGGCGATGATGCCGAGGAACAGCGGGATGAGGGCGTCCATCCGGTCCAGGGACCAGCACAGCGCCATGCTGCCGGTCAGCGCGATGGAGACGCGCAGGCTGTAGCTGAACTTGTCCTGGGCCCAGAGGCGGCGCAGGGAGTGGCTGAACGAGGGTGCGGGCATGGCGGCCTTGTGAGCTGGCGATTCGGGACGGCTGCCGTACGGAGCGGCACGCCTGAGGTTACCGCTTGGATGTTTCCCGGGCGAGGCGGGTTACAGCGACATGCCGCGTTTGTGCAGCGGCTGGCGCCGGTGGGCATGCCGGGGGCAGGTGATTGGCCGGCGCACCTGCCCGCGTCGGTCTACCCTGAGAGGGCGGCTCAATGGCGTGCTGCCGTCCCTGCCAGGAAGTGGGACTTTCGATGACCAAGATCCTTCGCTTGCTGTTCCTGCTCTCGCTGCTGGGTGCGGCCGGCCTGCGCGCGGACCCGCTGCGGCTGGTCGGCGACGTCTGGCCGCCCTTCACCGATGCGCGCATGCCGGGCAATGGCGTGGCCGTGCAACTGGTGGAGACCGCGCTGCAACGTGCCGGCTACGCCACGGAGTACGTGGAGGTGCCCTGGGCCCGGGTGCTGCGGGGCTTGCAGACCGGTGACTACGACGTGGTGGTGAGCGCCTGGTACGAGGATGCCCGGGCCGTCTACGGCCTCTATTCCGAGCCCTACCTGGTCAACCGCATCCGCTTCGTGCAGCGACGCGGCAGCGGCCTTCGCTACACGAACCTGGACGACCTGCTGCCCTACAGCCTGGCGGTGGTGCGCGGCTACGCCTATTCGCCGGCCTTCGACCAGGACACCCGCCTGAAACGGGTGCCGGTGGTGGGCTTCGAGATGGGCGCGCGGATGGTGGCGGCGGGGCGGGTGAACCTGACCCTGGAGGACGAGCTGGTGGCCCGCTATCACTTCGGCCGCGAGCTCAAGGGCATCCGCGATGAGCTGGAGTTCCTGCCGCAGCCACTGTCGGAGAACAACCTGGCGATCCTCGTGCGGCGCAGCCTGCCCCAGCACCGCGAGGTGGTGGAGCGCTTCAACCGGGCCCTGCAAGGGATGCGCGAGGACGGCACCTACCAGCGCATTCTCGAAGGGCAGGGGCTCTGAGCGCCTGGTGCAGCAAGGGCGTGGAGGGGGTCAGAGCAGGGTGCGCCCGCGCCCCTGGCTCTTGGCTTCGTAGAGGCGCTGGTCGGCCTTTTGCAGCAGCGCTTCCAGCTCCTCCGGCTCGCCGTGGTAGACCCCGGCGCTGAAGGACAGCGGCGGTGCCTCGTTGGCATAGCGCAGCCGTGCGCAATTGCGTCGCAGCTGGTCCAGCGCGGCCTGCACGGTGGCCCCGTCGGCGTCGCTGAGCAGGGCGAACTCCTCGCCACCCAGGCGGCCCAGCACGGCATCGGGGAAGCTGTGGCGGAACACCTTGGCGAACATCACCAGGGCGGTGTCGCCGCTGGCGTGGCCGTAGTCGTCGTTGATGCGCTTGAAGAAGTCCAGGTCGATCATCGCCACGCTGATGGGCTGGCTGTTGCGCCGGGCCTGCTGCAGGCGTTCGGCGCACTGCTCGTAGAACGCGCGGCGGTTGAACAGCTCGGTGAGCGAGTCGTACAGCGCGGCCTGGCGCAGGGCCTTGAGCATGTCCCGGCGCTCCAGGCTGAACATCACCCGGCAGTTCAGCTCCTCGGTGCAGAAGGGCTTGCGCAGGAAGTCGTCGGCGCCGTGCTTGATGAACATGGCGCTGAGCGAGCCCTTGGTGTCGGCCGACAGGCCGAGGATGATCAGCTCGTTGCGGCGCATCTTCTGGCGCAGGGTCTTCACCAGTTCGAAGCCGCTGATGCCGGGCATGCCGTGGTCCACCAGCAGCAGGTCGATGTCGGTCTGCTCCTGGAGGATGCGCAGGGCTTCGTCGCCGTCGCAGGCCTCGATCACCTGGTACTGGTGCGGTGTCAGCACCCGGCGGACGAACTTGCGGGTGGCGTCGGAATCCTCGGCCACGAGGATCTTCACGCCACGGTTGCGCTCCAGGCGGTGCAGCAGGCGGAAGGCGTACTCGTAGGAGTGCTGGCTTTCCTTGAGCACGTAGTCCACCACGCCCTTGAGCAGCAGGCTGTCGCGGCGCTGCTCATCGTAGGAGCCGGTGAGGACGATGCAGGGCACGGCGTGGCGCAGCACCAGGTCGACCACCTCGCCATCCGGCGCGTCAGGCAGGTTGAGGTCGACGATGGCGCCGAAGAACAGCGCGGCCGAGGTTTCCAGCAGCACCTCGGCCTCGGCCATGCTGGCGCAGAACAGCGGCTGCAGGTCCGGCTCCTGGCGGAACAGGTGCTCCAGGATCTTCAGGACCAGCGGACTGTCTTCGATGACCAGAATGTTGCGCACTACTTGCTCCATTGCCTCGACGACGGGCACGTTGTCGCCAGCGCTGTGTTTCGATCGATCCGTTCCGGGGTGTCGCTAGAGGAGGCGCACCTTGAAGGCACGCCCCTTGATACGGCCTTCCGCAAGACGCTGGAGCGCCTGGCGGGCGATGCTCCTGTCCACGGCCACGAAGGCCTGGAAGTCGAAGATGGCTATCTTGCCCACCTGCGTACCGGGAATTCCAGCCTCGCCGGTGAGTGCCCCGAGGATGTCCCCGGGGCGAACCTTGTCCTTGCGCCCTCCACTGATACACAGCGTAGCCATAGGCGGCAGAAGCGGCTCGCGATTCTTCACCACCCGTTCATCCAGGCGCTGCCAGTTCAGCGGCGCCTGTTGCAGGGCCTCGATGGCCGAGGCGCGGCTGGCCTCGGCCGGGGCCACCAGGCTCAGGGCCAGGCCCTTTTCCCCGGCCCGGCCGCTGCGGCCGACGCGGTGGATGTGCACCTCGGCATCGCGGGACAGCTCGACGTTGATCACCGCTTCCAGCCCGGCGATGTCCAGGCCACGGGCGGCGACGTCGGTGGCCACCAGCACGCAGAGGCTGCGGTTGGCGAACAGGGTCAGCACCTGGTCGCGGTCGCGCTGCTCCATTTCGCCGTGCAGGCTCTGTGCCGAAATGCGCAGGGACTGCAGGTGTTCCACCAGTTCCTGGCACTGCTGGCGGGTCTGGCAGAAGGCGATGCAGGACTGCGGGCGCACGTGCATGAGCAGGTGGGCCACGGCCTCGAAGCGCTGGCGCGGGTCGATCTCGAAGAAGCGTTGCTCGATCTGCTGGTCGTCGTGCCGCGACTCCACCTCGACCCGCTGCGGATCACGCAGGAAGCGCGAGGCCAGGCGCCCGATGCCGTCGGGGTAGGTGGCGGAGAACAGCAGGGTCTGGCGCTTGGCCGGGGTCATGCTGACGACTTCCTCGATGGCCTCGATGAAGCCCATGTCGAGCATGCGGTCGGCCTCGTCCAGCACCAGGGTGCGCAGGCCGTCGAGCACCAGGCTGCCCCGGCGCAGGTGCTCCAGCACACGGCCCGGGGTGCCGACGACGATGTGCGCGCCGTGCTCCAAGGAGCCGATCTGCGGGCCCAGCGGCATGCCGCCGCACAGGGTGAGGATCTTGATGTTGTCGGCCGCGCGGGCCAGCCGGCGCAGTTCCTTGGCCACCTGGTCGGCCAGCTCGCGGGTGGGGCACAGCACCAGGGCCTGGCAGCCGAAGAAGCGCGGGTTGAGCCCTTCCAGCAGGCCGATGCCGAAGGCGGCGGTCTTGCCGCTGCCGGTCTTGGCCTGGGCGATGAGGTCGCGGCCCTGGAGGATCACGGGCAGGCCGAGGGCCTGGATGGGCGTGGTCTCCCGGTAGCCGAGGGCCTCGAGGTTGGCCTGCATGGCGGCGGACAGGGGAAGGCTGCTGAAGGGTAGGGTGCTCACGGAGGGGGCCTGGTGGGTCATCTGGGCGCGCAGTTTAGCAGGATGAAGAGTCATCACCGCCGGCCGATGGCGACCGGCGGCGGGGTTTCAGTGGCCGCCGTCGTCCACCGGGCGGACTGCGCGGCCACTGTCGGCGGGCAACTGCAGGAAGATCGCCGCCGCCATCAGGGTCAGCACGCCGACGCACAGGTAGGTGGCCTGGAAGGCCTCCAGCACGCTCTGGGCGTCGGGCTTGCCGAAGCCGCCGAGCAACGCGGCGGCCACGGCGACGCCGAGGCTCATGGACAGCTGCATCACCACCGAGAGCAGGCTGTTGCCGCTGCTGGCCTGCTGGTCGTCGAGGTCCAGCAGGGTCACGGTGTTCATGGCGGTGAACTGCATCGAGTTGACCGCGCCGAGGGCGGCGAGCTGGGCCAGCAGCACCGGGTAGGGCGTGCCGGCGTCCACCAGGGCCAGGCTGGCGATCAGGCCGCCGAGCAGGGCGGTGTTGCCCAGCAGCAGGCGGCGGTAGCCGAGGCGGTCCAGCAGTGGCTTGGCCAGGGGTTTGGCGAGCATGGCCGAGAGCGCCAGGGGGATCAGCGTCATGCCCGCCTGGGCCGGGCTGAAGCCCAGCGCCACCTGCAGCAGCAGCGGGGTGAGGAAGGGCAGGGCGCCGCTGCCCAGGCGCGAGAACAGGTTGCCGAGGATGCCGGCGGCGAAGGTGCGGGTGCGGAACAGCGAGGGCGGGAACAGCGGCCGCTCGATCTGCATGGCGTGCAGCCAGTAGGCCGCCAGGCAGGCGATGCCGGCGAACAGCAGGAGCATCACCCGTACGTGGGGCAGGTGCAGTTCGCCCAGGCCTTCCAGGGCGATGGTGATCAGCACCATCGCTGTGCCGAACAGCAGGAAGCCGCGCAGGTCCAGGCGCACCGGGCCGCTGCTGCGCAGGTCGGGCAGGAAGCGCCCGGCGGCGTAGGCGCCGAGCAGGCCCACCGGCAGGTTGATGAGGAAGATCCAGTGCCAGGTGGCGTATTCCACCAACCAGCCGCCGAGGGTCGGGCCGATCAGCGGGCCGAGCAGGCCGGGCAGGGTGACGAAGCTCATGATCCGCACCAGCTCGGTGCGCGGGTAGCTGCGCAGCACCATCAGCCGGCCCACGGGCATCATCAATGCGCCGCCCAGGCCTTGCACCACCCGCGCCACCACCAGTTGGCCGAGGGTGGTGGAGAGGGAGCAGAACAGCGACCCGAGGGTGAACAGCAGCACCGCCCCGAGGAACACCCGGCGGGTGCCGAAGCGGTCCGCCAGCCAGCCGGAGGCGGGGATCAGCAGGGCCACGGTGAGCATGTAGGCGATCACCACCGACTGCATGCGCAGCGGGTCCTCGGCGAGGTCGCGGGCCATGGTGGGCAGGGCGGTGTTGAGGATGGTGCCGTCCAGGGCCTGCATGAAGAAGGCGATGGCCACGAGCCAGGGCAGCAGGCGGGCGGTGCGGGGATCGAGGGGGTGGGAGCCGGGCATGGGAATCCTCAAGAGGATGACCCGGGGACTTTAGGCCTGTAGGAGAGGACTGTCATCCGTTGCCCGCCACGGCTGTGCCGTGGCGGGCGTCGGGGTCAGCTGGCCTTGCGCTGCGGTTCGGTGCGCACGGGGGCGTCGCCGGCCACGTAGTACGCGGCGGTGCTGCGCGGCAGCGGTTGGCGGCCGCGGATTTTGTCGGCGATCTTCTCGGCCATCATGATGGTGGTGGCGTTGAGGTTGCCGGTGATGATCTCCGGCATGATCGACGCGTCCACCACCCGCAGGCCTTCCATGCCGTGCACGCGGCCCTGGCCATCCACCACCGCCATGTCGTCGGTGCCCATCTTGCAGGAGCAGGAGGGGTGGAACGCGGTTTCGGCGTGGTTGCGGATGAATTCGTCCAGCTCGGCATCGGTCTGCTTGTCCGCGCCCGGGCTCAGCTCGCGCCCGCGATAGGGGTCGAGGGCCGGCTGGGCCATGATCTCGCGGGTGATGCGGATGCCGTCGCGGAACTCCTGCCAGTCCTGCTCGTGGGACATGTAGTTGAACAGGATGCTCGGGTGCTGGCGCGGGTCGCGGGACTTCACGTGGATGCGGCCGCGGCTCGGCGAGCGCATGGAACCCATGTGCGCCTGGAAGCCGTGCTCCTGCACGCCCTTGCTGCCGTTGTAGTTAATCGCCACCGGCAGGAAGTGGTACTGGATGTTGGGCCAGGCGAACTCGGGGCGGGTGCGGATGAAGCCACCGGCCTCGAACTGGTTGCTGGCGCCCAGGCCCTTGCCGAGGAACAGCCATTGGGCACCGATGGCCGGCTGGTTCCACCACTTGGTGGCCGGGTAGATGGAGACCGGCTCCTTGCAGGCGTACTGCAGGTACAGCTCGAGGTGGTCCTGCAGGTTGGCGCCGACGCCGGGCAGGTCATGCACCACCGGTATGTCGAGGCCGCGCAGCAGGTCGCTGGGGCCGACGCCGGAGCGTTGCAGCAGTTGCGGCGAGGCGATGGCGCCGCTGCAGACGATCACTTCACGGCGGGCGTGGGCGGTGATGCGCTGGTCGCTGTCGCCCTTGAGGTAGTCGACACCGATGGCGCGCTTGCCGCTGAACAGCACGCGGTCGGTCAGGGCGTGGGTGACGATGGTCAGGTTCGGGCGGTTGCGCGCCTGGTCCAGGTAGCCACGGCCGGTGGCGGCACGGCGGCCTTCCGGGGTGACGGTGCGGTCCATGGGGCCGAAGCCTTCCTGCTGGTAGCCGTTGAGGTCATCTGTACGCGGGTAGCCGGCCTGCACGCCGGCCTCGACCATGGCGTGGAACAGCGGGTTGTTGCCGTTCTTCGGCGTGGTGACGCTCACCGGGCCGTCGCCGCCGTGGTAGTCGTTGGGGCCGATGTCGCGGGTCTCGGCCTTGCGGAAGTAGGGCAGGCAGTCGAGGTAGGTCCAGTCTTCCAGGCCCGGGGCCTTGGCCCAGCTGTCGAAGTCCAGGGCGTTGCCGCGGATGTAGCACATGCCGTTGATCAGCGAGGAGCCGCCCAGGCCCTTGCCGCGCCCGCATTCCATGCGGCGGTTGTTCATGTACGGCTCGGGGTCGGTCTCGTAGGCCCAGTTGTAGCGGCGGCCCTGCAGCGGGTAGGCGAGGGCGGCGGGCATCTGGGTGCGGAAGTCGAAGCGGTAATCGGGGCCGCCGGCTTCCAGCAGCAGGACGCTGACGTCGGCGTCTTCGGTCAGGCGGGTGGCCAGTACGTTACCGGCCGAGCCGGCACCGACGATGATGTAGTCGAATTCCATGGGTCATCCTCCGGATGGGCTGCGGGCTACAAGCGCCGGGCCGCACCGTATGCGGCGCGCGGGCTTGCAGCCGAGTCGCTTGAGGCTTGCGGGGGCTGGGCTCAGAACACCGAGGCGTAGTCGCCGAGCTCCACCTGCACGGACTTGATGCGGGTGTAGTGGGCCAGGGTGGTGATGCCGTTCTCGCGGCCGACGCCGGATTGCTTGTAGCCACCCACCGGCATTTCGGCGGGGGACTCGCCCCAGGTGTTGATCCAGCAGATGCCGGCTTCCAGCTTGTGGATCACGCGGTGGGCGCGGGCCAGGTCGCGGGTGACGACGCCGGCGGCCAGGCCGTAGTCGGTGTCGTTGGCGCGGCGGATCACTTCGTCTTCGGTCTCGTAGGTGAGGATGCTCATCACCGGGCCGAAGATTTCCTCGCGGACGATGGTCATGTCGTCGGTGCAGTCGGCGAACACGGTGGCTGCCACATAGGCGCCCTTGGCGAACTCGCCTTCGGTGACGCGCTCACCGCCGATCACCAGGCGCGCGCCTTCCTTGCGGCCGGCCTCGATGTAGCCGAGCACGCTTTCCATGTGGGCGAAGCTGGTCAGCGGGCCGAAGTTGGTGCTGGCCTGCTCCGGGTTGCCCAGGCGGATGCGCTTGACGCGCTCGACCACCTTGGCTTCGAAGGCTGCAGCCAGGGACTTGGGCACGAACACGCGGGTGCCGTTGGTGCAGACCTGGCCGGAGCTGAAGAAGTTGGCCATGACGGCGATGTCGGCGGCGCGGTCGAGGTCGGCGTCGTCGAAGATGATCAGCGGCGACTTGCCGCCCAGTTCCATGGTCACTTCCTTCAGCGAGGAGCTGGAGGCGCTGGCCATGACCTTCTTGCCGGTGGAGGTACCGCCGGTGAAGGAGATCTTCTCGATCAGCGGGTGCTCGGTCAGCCACTGGCCGACTTCACGGCCGCTGCCGGTGAGCACGTTGAACACGCCGTCCGGCACGCCGGCTTCGGTGTAGATCTCGGCCAGCTTGAGGGCGGTCAGCGGGGTGACTTCACTGGGCTTGAAGATCATGGCGTTGCCGGCGGCCAGGGCCGGGGCGGATTTCCACATGGCGATCTGGATTGGGTAGTTCCAGGCGCCGATGCCGGCGACCACGCCGAGCGGCTCGCGGCGGGTGTAGACGAAGCTGGTCTCGCGCAGGGGGATCTGCTCGCCCTCCAGGGCGGGGATCAGGCCGGCGTAGTACTCGATCACGTCGGCGCCGGTGACGATGTCCACCGCCTGGGTCTCGGCCAGGGGCTTGCCGGTGTCGAGGGTTTCCAGCGCGGCCAGCTCATCGTTGCGCTCGCGGAGGATGTCCACGGCACGACGCAGGATGCGCGAACGCTGCATGGCGGTCATGGCGGCCCAGACCTTCTGGCCCTCGACGGCGCTGGCAACGGCGCGCTCGACGTCGTCCTTGCTGGCGCGCTGGACGTTGGCCAGGACTTCGCCATTGGCGGGGTTGATGGTCTCGAAGGTGGCGCCGCTGGTGGCTTCGACGTAGCGACCGCCGATGTAGAGCTTCTGTTCTTCGAATCGGGCCATGGGGATCGTCCTCTCAGGTCTCGTTACGCAAGGCGGGGTGCCTTTGTGCACCCCTTTCTCGTGATTCCAGGACGGCAAAGGGCCGCCCGATCAGGGTGAAAACGAGCCTACTTTATTTTTATTGAACGTTCAAACAACAAAGAATAAGCTGCGCGGCATGGACCGATGTGCGGCAGTTCGCCGCACCCTGTCCAGGCCGCAATGCAGAGGCTTCGCCGGGGTTCATGAGCGGGTCGGGCAGGGCGGCGCGGGTCTGTGGTTGCGCCGACAGGCGCGTGCCTTAACTGCCTTGGAGCTCTGCTGTCCATGAGTACCGCCTCTTCCCACCACGGCCACGGTGTGCAGCCGCGGCTGAATCCCGTGGTGTTCTTCGGATCGACGGCGTCGATCCTGCTGCTCACCCTCGTGCTGATCCTCTTCCCCGAACAGGCCGGCCTCTGGCTCGGCAAGGCCCAGGCCTGGCTGTCCCGCAGCTTCGGCTGGTACTACATGCTGGCGATCGGTGCCTACCTGTTCTTCGTCCTCTACGTGGCCTTCTCCCGCTACGGCAACCTGCGCCTGGGGGCGGACGGCGAGCGTCCGGACTTCAGCTACGGCGCCTGGGCGGGGATGCTGTTCTCCTCGGGCATCGGCATCTCGCTGCTGTACTTCGCGGCGTCCGAGCCGCTGGATCACCTCTACAACCCGCCGGAAGGCGAGCCCGGTACCCAGCACGCCGCACGCCAGGCGCTGCAGCTGACCTTCCTCCACTGGGGTGTGCATGGCTGGGCGATCTATGCGCTGGTGGGCCTGGCCGTCGGCTACTTCGCCTACCGCCACAACCAGCCGCTGGCATTGCGCTCGGCGCTCTACCCGCTGTTCGGCGAACGCCTGATGAAGGGTTCGGTGGGCAATGCGGTGGACTGCTTCGGCATCTTCGTCACCCTGCTGGGCCTGGTGACCAACCTGGGCATCGGCTCGCTGCAGGTCTCCTCCGGCCTGGAGTACCTGTTCGGCTACCCCCACAGCCAGACCGCGCTGCTGGCGGTGATCCTGGTGATGAGCCTGGTGGCGACCCTGGCCGCTGTATCGGGCATCGAGAAGGGCATTCGCCGGCTGTCCAACCTGAACATCATCCTGTTCAGCGGCCTGCTGCTGTTCGTGCTGCTGGCGGGCAATACCCTGCACCTGCTCAACAGCCTGGTGCAGAACCTGGGTGACTACCTCAACGGCCTGGTGCTGAAGACCTTCGACCTCTACGTCTACACCGGCCAGAGCGGCAAGAGCGAAGCCTGGATGGGCCTGTGGACCCTGTTCTACTGGGCCTGGTGGATCTCCTGGGCGCCCTTCGTCGGCATGTTCATCGCCCGTATCTCCCGTGGCCGTACCGCCCGTGAGCTGGTGTGCGGGGTGATGCTGATCCCGCTGGGCTTCACCCTGGCCTGGCTGTCGGTGTTCGGCAACAGCGCCCTGGACCTGGTGATGCAGCAGAACGCCGTGGAGCTGGGCAAGGCCGCGCTGGAGCAGCCGTCCATGTCCATCTACCTGCTGCTGGAGCACTACCCGATGGCCAAGGTGGTGATCGGCCTGTCCATCTGCGTGGGCTTCGTGCTGTTCCTCACCCCGGCCGACTCCGGCTCGGTGATGCTGGCCAACCTGTCCCGCAAGGGCGGCGAACTGGACGAGGACGCGCCGAACTGGCTGCGCATCTTCTGGTCCGTGGTGATCACCCTGGTGACCATCGGCCTGCTGTTCGCCGGCAACTTCACCGCCATGCAGACGGTGGTGGTGCTGGCGGGGCTGCCGTTCTCGGTGGTGCTGCTGCTGTACATGTTCGCCCTGCTCAAGGCGATGCGCGCCGACCTCGACGGCGAAGCCCTGGAGCGCCGTTCACCGGTGTCGGTGCCCGGCCCGGTCTGACCGGCCCGCAATGCGAAACGCCCTGGGGGAAATCCCGGGGCGTTTTCGTTTCAGGCGGGTAGCGCGTCGTTGGGTAGCGCGGGAAACGGGGTCAGCGGGCGGCTTTGGCCAGTTGCTGGTCCAGGTAGTCGTAGGCGATGTGCAGGGACTGTCGTGTGTCGACGTCGCCGGAGAGGGCGCTGCGCAGCCACAACCCGTCGATCAGCGCGGCCAGGCCACGGGCGGCCGCACGCGCGGTCTGGACGTCCAGCACCCTGCGCAGCTCGCAGCACAGGTTGGAATAGAGGCGGTGGTCGTTGACCCGCTGCAGGCGGCGCAGGGACGGGTGGTGCATGCTGGCGGCCCAGAAGGCCAGCCAGGTCTTCATGGCCGGGCCGTTGACCTGGCTGTCGTCGAAGTTGCCCTCGATGATCGCCCGCAGGTGGGCCCGGGGGCTGCCGTCCACCAGGGCGGCGCGGCGCTCGCGCACGGCGGTGCTGAGGGCCTGCATCAGGTGGCGCATGGTGGCCTCGAGCAGGCCGTTCTTGTCCTTGAAGTAGTGGCTGATGATGCCGTTGGAAACACCGGCGAGGCGCGCGATGTAGGCGATGCTGGCGTCGGCCATGCCGACCTTGTCGACGGCCTCGAGGGTGGCATGGATCAGTTGCGAGCGGCGGATCGGCTGCATTCCGACCTTGGGCATCGGGGATTTCCACCATTTTGTGTGGGTATCGGGAAGGCGGAGTCTAGGGCGTAATTAATTGATTGATCAATCAGCGTCGTCGTCGCAGGCGGGAAGGGGCCGAGGTGCCCGGTGATGGAGCTGTTTTGCCCTGCAGGGCATCCAGGCGCTGGGGCACGGCCCATGAAAAAGCCCCCGACGGCAGGGCCGGCGGGGGCTTGGACGAGCGTGGCGCGGCTTACTTCAGCCACTCCTCCACGCGCTGCGGGTTCTTGGCGATCCAGGCCTTGGCGGCCTCTTCCGGCTTGGCGCCTTCGCGGATGGCCAGCATCACGGCACCGACTTCCTCGCCGCTCCAGGAGAATTTCTTCAGGAAGGCGGTGGCATCGGCGGCCTTGGCTTCCAGGCCCGGGTTGACCACGGTGTCGACGTGTTCGTCATCGCCGAAGACCTTCTTCGGGTCTTCCAGGAAGCGCAGCTTCCACTTGGCGAACATCCAGTGGGGGATCCAGCCGGTCACCACGATGGGCTTCTGGGCTTTCTCGGCGCGGGTCAGGGCGGTGGCCATGGCCGGGCCGGAGCTGGGCATCAGCTTGATGTCCAGGTTGTATTGCTTGATCGCGTCCTCGGTGCGGCGCATCACGCCGGCACCGGCGTCGATCCCGGTGATCTTGCCGTCGAAATCGGCCTTGTAGGTGTTCAGGTCTTCGATGGATTTGGCCTGGACGTAGTCCGGCACGATGAGGCCGATCTTGGCCCCTTTGTAGTTGGAGCCGAGGACGACCACCTTGTCCTTGAGCTTCTCGTAGTACTCGCCGTGGGTGGCCGGCAGCCAGGCCGAAAGGGTGGCATCCAGGTCGCCCCGGGCCACGCCCTGCCACATGATGGCGGGCTCCACCGGCTTGAGGTCGACGCCGTAGCCGAGCCGTTCCTTGAGGATTTCGCCGGCGACATGGGTGGCGGCGACGCTGTCGTCCCAGCCGTTGACGTAGCCGATCTTCAGGGTGGGTTTGTCAGCGGCATGGGCCGTACCGAGGCCAAGGGCCAGGGCGGCGATGCCGATGGATTGCAGACACAGGGACTTCAGCTTTCGCATACGTATTGCTCCATCAGGTGGGATTGGCAGCATTGCTACGTTGGAGGCCTGAACCCGTTCTTGGGCGGGCTTGGCGAGTCCGCGCACCGTGGCCGGGCGGCCACGGTGGCGGAAAGGGAAGTCAGAGACCGAGGTGCTTCTTGACGGCAGCGGCGCCATCCTGGCCGTCGAAGGTGGTGACGCCGGCGAGCCACTTGTCGAGCACGGCGGGGTTGGCTTTGAGCCAGGKGGTGGCGACCTTCATCGGGTCTTCCTTCTTCAGGATGTTCTCCATCAGCTGGCTTTCCATCTCGACGTTGAACTGCAGGTTGTTCAGCAGCTTGCCGACGTTGCCGCAGCGGGCCTCGTAGTCCGGCGGTACCACGGTGTAGACCTTGGCGGCGCCGTAGTCGGGGCCGAACACGTCATCGCCGCCGGAGAGGTAGGTGATGTCGAACTGGGTGTTCATCGGGTGGGGGGCCCAGCCGAGGAAGACCACCGGCTCCTTCTTCTTGATGGCGCGCTGCACCTGGACCAGCATGCCCGCCTCGGAGGACTCGACCATGCGGAAGCCGCCCAGTTCGAACTGGTTGCCCTTGATCATCTTGTCGATCAGCAGGTTGCCGTCGTTACCCGGCTCGATGCCGTAGATCTTGCCGCCCAGCTGGTCCTTGAACTTGGCGATGTCCTGGAAGCTCTTCAGGCCGGCTTCGGCCGCATAGGTGGGCACGGCCAGGGTGTACTTGGCGCCTTCGAGGTTGGCGGTCGGCAGCACCTTCACGCCGTTGTCCTTGGTGAAGGGCTCGATCACCGCGTCCATCGACGGCGCCCAGTAGCCCAGGAAGACGTCGATCTGCTTGTTCTTCACGCCGGTGAAGGCGATCGGCACCGAGGCCATGATCTTGCGCGGGTTGTAGCCCAGGCCCTCGGTCAGCACCATGGCCACGCCGGTGGTGGCGGAGATGTCCGCCCAGCCGATTTCCGCGAAACGTACCTGCTTGCAGCTTTCCGGCTCAGCGGCCCAGGCGCCTTGCATCAGCGCACAGGCCAGCAGCCCGACTCCCGCCATTTTCTTCATGTTCTTCATCAGCAACTCCCCTGGTACTCGTTTATTGGCGTTTCTTAGGAAGGCTTCACCTGGCGCTGCAGCCGTGCCCGGGCGCTGAACCAGCCGAACAGGCTGGCACGACCCTGGACGCGCGGGGTGCCGAAACTCTCGGTGATGCGGTCGAGGATGATCGCCAGCAGCACCACGGCCATGCCGCTCTCGAAGCCCAGGCCGATGTCCAGGCGCTGGATGCTGGCGAGTACGTCGTTGCCCAGGCCGCCGGCGCCGACCATCGAGGCGATGATCACCATCGACAGCGCCATCATGATGGTCTGGTTGACCCCGGCCATGATCGACGGCATCGCGTTGGGAAGCTGCACCTTGTATAGCAGCTGCCAGCTGGTGCAGCCGAAGGATTGGCCGGCCTCGACGATTTCCTTGTTCACCTGGCGGATGCCGAGGCTGGTCAGGCGCACCGCCGGGGGCATGGCGAAGATCACCGTGGCGATGATCCCCGGCACGCGGCCGAGGCCGAAGAGCATGGCGGCGGGAATCAGGTAGACGAACGCCGGCATGGTCTGCATGAAGTCGAGGATCGGCCGGATGATGATGGCCACCCGCTCGCTCTTGGCGGCCCAGATGCCCAGCGGGATGCCCAGCAGCAGGCTGATGAGGGTGGAGGAGAAGGTCAGGCCGAGGGTGACCACGGTCTGCTCCCAGAAGCCGGTGAGCACGATCAGCACCAGCGAGGCGGCGGTGAACAGCGCGAACTTCACGCCGATGCGCCACAGGCCGAGGCCGACGAACACGGCGATCAGCAGCCAGGCCGGCGGCCACATCAGGAAGCGCTCGATCAGCTCGGAGAAGCCGCTGACCACGGTGCCCACGCTCTCGAAGGCGCCGCCGTAGTTTTCCAGCAGGTGCTGGACGACGTCGTTGACCCAGCTGCCCAGATCCAGTTTCTCGCTCATCTCAAACCCCCTGCAGTCGGCTCAGCAGGCGGCCCTTGCTGATCGCCCCGGCATAGTGGCCCGCCTGGTCGATGACCGGGATGGGGCCTTCGTTGTCCACCAGGCGCTCGATCACCTGGTCCAGTGGCAGGTCCTCGGGCACCGGCACGATCTGCTTGAGCAGGTCCGGTTCGAGGCTGCGGGAGCGGCCGTCCTCCACCAGCAGGGCGATCTTCTCCAGGCTGATGGAGCCGCGGAAGCGGTTGTCCTCGTCGACGATGAAGGCGTAGTGCTTGTCCATGGCCTGCAGCTCGCGGCATACCTGCAGCGCATCGGGCGCCTTGCCGTTGTGCACATAGAGCGGGACGCTGTCGGCCTTGAGCTGGCCAGCGGTGAGGTAGCGGCTGGTGTCGACGGTGTCGAAGAAGTTGCGCACGTAGTCGTTGGCGGGCTTCTCGATCAGCTCCTGCGGGGTGCCGACCTGGACCAGCTTGCCGCCTTCCATGATGCCGATGCGCGAACCGATGCGCATGGCTTCCTCGATGTCGTGGGAGACGAAGATGATGGTGCGGCGGTGGGTCTTCTGCAGCTCCAGCAGCACGTCCTGCATCTCGCGGCGCTTGAGCGGGTCGAGGGCCGAGAAGGCCTCGTCCATGATGATCATCGACGGGTCCACCGCCAGGGCGCGGGCCAGGCCCACGCGCTGCTGCATGCCGCCGGAGAGTTCGTGGGGGTACTTGTGGGCGAAGGGCGCCAGGCCCACCTGCTCCAGCACTTCCATGGCGCGACGCTCGCGCTCCTTCTTGCTCTTGCCGGCCACTTCCAGGCCGAAGGCGGCGTTGTCCAGCACGGTGCGCGAGGGCATCAGGGCGAAGGACTGGAACACCATGCTCATGTCGCGACGACGCAGGTCGATCAGCTGTGCCTTGGGCAGCTTGGCCACGTTCTGGCCGTCGATGAAGACGTCGCCCGCGGTCGGTTCGATCAGACGGTTGATGAGGCGGATCAGGGTGGACTTGCCGGAGCCCGACAGGCCCATGAGGACGAAGATCTCGCCCTCCTCGACGCTGAACGAGACGTCGCTGACGCCGATCACCGCGCCACGTTCAGCGAGAATCCGTTCCTTGCTCCAGCCTTGCTTGAGCAGGTCGATGGCTTCTTGTGGCTGTTGGCCGAAAACCTTGTAGAGGTTCTGGACCACGATTTTTCCAGACTGCATGGGATCATTCCCCTTCGGTAGGCATCCTTGTCGGACACGCGTGCTCGCGGGCTCCCATCCAGGGCGCGGCGCCAGGTGCTGTCGACTGTTCTTGCCTGTGTGGGTTTACTGGTTCCAGGGCCTGGCAGGGAGGCTGTGCGACGTCGAACCGACGACCGGGTGCCCACGGATTCAGACAGCCACCCTCACCCCGCAGGGCATGGACGCCTGATCGAATCCTTGAGTTCCTGTCCTTCGTTGCGCTGAGTTGCAAACCGCTTTCCACACCCTCTGGCAGTGCTACGTGACCCGATCCCTGGGTCATTCCACACCTCGACCGGAGGTGCGCGTACATCCGAAATTTCTTGTAGGGCCACGTCCCGTCAGGAGGGCATGGCCGCTTTGTGTTCTTCGGTCCGGGGCGGAGGGCCCCGGTCTGCCGCACCTCCCTGGGAGCGTGGCAGCGACGAAATCGGCTGTCTCAACGATATAGCCTCGGCATACCGGCAATTGTCGGTTTACGACCCTGACGTGTTGGGCGACGACATCAGCCAATGGCGGAAAACCTTAACAGAAAGTTTTTGCCCGGCGCGACCGCTGGAACCCGCGTGGCGACTGGCCTGCAGCGCTTGCGCAGGCTGCAGGCCAGGGCAGCCGGGGGCTGCGGTGGAGTGGAGGGAACGACAGAAATCAGGGTTCGGCGGCCAGGTTCAGGGCAGGATCCGCCGGTTTTCCGTCGCGGGTGGTGACGCCTTCGAGCCAGCGCGCCAGGTCGGCGGGGTTCTCCTTCAGCCAGGCCTTGGCCTCGCGGCGACGGTTGGTGCTCTGGTTGAGCACGGCGCCCATCAGGTGGTTCTCCATGGCCAGGGAGAAGCGCAGGTTCTTCAGCAGGCGCCCGAGGTTCGGGCACTCCTTGGCCAGCCCTGCACGGGTGTTGGTGTAGACGGTGGCACCGCCGAAGTTCGGGCCGAAGTAGTCGTCGCCGCCGGCCAGGTACTGCATCTCGAAGGTGTTGTTCATCGGGTGCGGCTCCCAGCCGAGGAACACCACCCACTGCTTGAGGTGCTCGGCGCGCTTCACCTGTGCCAGCATGCTGCTCTCGCTGGACTCCACCAGCTGGAAGTCACCGACGCCGAAGGCGTTCTCGCTGATCATCCGGCCGATCAGCTTGTTGCCGTCGTTGCCCGGCTCGATGCCATAGATCTTCCCGCCCAGCTCCTTGCGAAAGCGCGCCAGGTCGGAAAAGTTCTTCAACCCGCCGTCCCACGCCGCCTTGTTCACCGCCAGGGTGTACTTGGCGCCCTCCAGGTTGGCGCCCAGGGTGTCGACGCTGCCTTTCTCGCGGTAGGGGGCGATGTCGTTCTCCATGCTCGGCATCCAGTTGCCGAGGAACACATCAATCTTCTTGTCCGCCATGGCCTTGTAGGTGTCGGGCACGGACAGGCGCTTGACCTGGGTGCTGTAGCCCAGCTCGGTGAGCACGTAGCGGGTCACGGCGGTGGTGACGGTGATGTCGGTCCAGCCGACATCGGCGAAGCGAACGGTGGAGCAGGACTCCGGATCGGCAGCCTGGGCCAGCAGCGGAAAGCACAGCGCTGCGGCCAGGCCCCAGGTTTTTCTAGGGTTCATGGTCTTATCCACAGGGTGTTTCGGATCGGGGAAACCCGCGTGGCGAACGATGCGCTGCTGGCCGGAGCGGGGCGCCTGGATCATGGCGCCGTAGACGTGTCGCTTTCTACGAAGCAGGTCGCAAGCAGGACGTCGCTGTCGTTTTTCCACGCTCGATGTGGGGATAACGGGCGACGCATTCGGACACGAGCAAGTCGGTGTGGGACGTTCGCCGATCACGGAAATGCCGATGATGTGCGCGATGCAACCCAGTCAGCGGAGAGTCCCGTGGCCATCAGCGTGTTCGACCTGTTCAAGATCGGTATCGGCCCATCCAGTTCCCACACCGTCGGGCCCATGCGCGCCGCCGCGCTGTTCGTCGGCGCCCTGCGCGAGCGCCACCTGCTGGAACGCGTGCGTCGGCTGGAGGTGAACCTCTATGGCTCGCTGTCCGCCACCGGCGTCGGGCACGGCACCGACCGCGCAGTGATCATGGGGCTGATGGGCGAATGGCCCGACCAGATCGACCCGCAACTCATCGCCCCGCGCATCGCCACGCTGATGGAGCGCAACGAACTGCTGCTGGACGGTCGACTGCCGGTGCCCTTCGTCTGGTCGCGGGACATGCGCCTGTTGGACGAGAACCTGCCCTACCACCCCAACGCCATGACCCTGGTGGCCCTCGGTGAGGACGGCGAACTGCACCGCGACACCTATTACTCCGTCGGGGGTGGCTTCGTGGTGGATGCCGAGCAGGCCGCCTCCGGCCGCCTCGACCAGGACACCACCGCGCTGCCCTATGATTTCTCCAGCGGCGACGAACTGCTGCAGCTCTGCCAGCGCCACGGCCTGCGCGTGTCCGAGCTGATGATGGCCAACGAGCGCGCCTGGCGCAGCGACGAGGCGATCCGCAGCGGCCTGCTGCGCCTCTGGGCGGCCATGCGCGAATGCGTGGAGAACGGCCTGCGCCACGAGGGTGTGCTGCCCGGCGGCCTCAACGTGCGCCGCCGCGCCGCGCGCCTGCACCGCAGCCTGCTGGACCTGGGCAAGCCCAACGTCATCGGCTCCACCATGAGCGCCATGGAGTGGGTCAACCTGTATGCCCTGGCGGTGAACGAAGAGAACGCCGCCGGCGGGCGCATGGTCACCGCGCCCACCAACGGCGCCGCCGGCATCATCCCCGCCGTACTGCACTACTACATGCGCTTCAACCCCGAAGCCTCCGATGACGACGTGGTGGCGTACTTCCTGGGCGCCGCCGCCGTCGGCATCCTCTGCAAGAAGAACGCCTCCATCTCCGGCGCCGAGGTGGGTTGCCAGGGCGAGGTCGGCTCCGCCTGTGCCATGGCCGCCGCCGGCCTGGCCGAAGTGCTCGGGGCCAGCCCCGAACAGCTGGAGAACGCCGCCGAGATCGCCCTGGAGCACAACCTCGGCCTCACCTGCGACCCGGTCGGCGGCCTGGTCCAGGTGCCCTGCATCGAACGCAACGCCATTGCCGCAGTGAAGGCCATCAACGCCGCGCAGATGGCCCTGCGTGGCGACGGCGAGCACTTCATCTCCCTCGACCGGGTGATCCGCACCATGCGCGACACCGGGGCCGACATGCACGACAAGTACAAGGAAACCTCCCGCGGCGGCCTGGCCGTCAGCGCCATCGAGTGCTGACCCGCCCGTGCCCCCGGCCCGGGCGCGCCGCCGCCTTTTGGTGCGTCGCGCCCGGAGCGGATTAAAAGACCTCCTGACCAATCGGTCACATCACGCGCCGTTCGTCTGTTACGGCCCACATTCCCGGATGTAGCGGGGTGACAGCGGCCCTCCAGTCCGGTGCTACCGAACACCCCAGACGCCAGGAATCACGCGGCCTGGCGGTCGCTATCAGAATGTTTCTGTCGCTCTCGCCTAGCCCCGCTGGCATGGGGTTTGGATGAATCGACGCATTTTTATTGAACAGCTGATCAATCCAGGCATGGCCTTTGCCTTGTAGAAAGGGCAACCGTCTGGGTCAGCGCGTACCAGAACCACCAATAAGAAAGAGGGCCTCGCAATAGAGGCTCAATGCGTGTTTAGCGTGAGGGTTTCGCAGATGTCACAGTCCACCACCGGCTCCCAGCCTCAGAATCGCGTCCCCCAAACCATCGGCTTCCTGCTGCTGGACAACTTCACCCTGATCTCCCTGGCCTCGGCGGTGGAACCGCTGCGCATGGCCAACCAGCTTTCCGGCAAGGAGCTGTACCGCTGGTACACCCTCAGCCAGGACGGCAAGCCGGTCAGCGCCAGCGACGGCCTGCAGATCACCCCCGATGCCGGCCTGGAGAATGCGCCGGCGCTGGATGCGGTGATCGTCTGCGGCGGGGTGGACATCCAGCACAGCGTGACCCGCGAGCACCTGCACTGGCTGCAGGTGCAGTCCCGCCAGGGCCGCCAGCTGGGCGCCGTGTGCACCGGCAGCTGGGCGCTGGCCAAGGCCGGCCTGCTGGACGGGTTCGACTGCAGCGTGCACTGGGAATGCCTGGCGGCCATGCAGGAAGCCTTCCCCCGCGCCGCCGTGACCACCCGCCTGTTCTCCATCGACCGCAACCGCAACACCTCCTCCGGCGGCACCGCGCCGATGGACATGATGCTGCACCTCATCGGCCGCGAGCATGGCCGCGAGCTGGCAGCGGCGATCTCCGAGATGTTCATCTACGAGCGCATCCGCAACGAGCAGGACCACCAGCGCGTGCCCCTCAAGCACATGCTCGGCACCAACCAGCCGAAGCTGCAGGAAATCGTCGCGCTGATGGAGGCCAACCTCGAAGAGCCCATCGACCTGGACGAACTGGCCTGCTACGTCGATGTTTCCCGTCGCCAGCTGGAGCGCCTGTTCCAGAAGTACCTGCACTGCTCGCCGTCGCGCTACTACCTCAAGCTGCGCCTGATCCGCGCGCGCCAGCTGCTGAAGCAGACCGCCATGTCGATCATCGAAGTGGCCTCGGTGTGCGGCTTCGTCTCCACCCCGCACTTCTCCAAGTGCTACCGCGAGTACTTCGGCATCCCGCCGCGCGACGAGCGCGCTGGCCAGAACGCCAACGTCGTCGCCCTGGTGCCGCTGCCCGAAGACCTGCGCCGCCCCTCCACCGCCGGCGTCGCCCTCAGCCGCGCGCAGAGCGAATCCACCTTCGCCAGCGTCCGCCTGTAACCCATCCGGGGCCGCCCAGCGGCCCCGTTCCCCAAAACGTCCCTGTAGCCCGGGCTTCAGCCCGGGAAACTCCCCGGCTGAAACCCGCCCATAGGAGCGCGCTCTGCTCGCGGAGGTTCTTCCCTAGCCCACCCTGCCCGCTCCCGGACTGAAGTCCGGGCTACGCGGTCTTGCCTGGGGCTTGGGTGCGGGGCCTTTCGCGGTTGAAACCGCTCCCACGGGGCTGGTGCCGGCTTGCGGGAACTGCTGGATTCGATGCGGTTCGCCGAGCTCACCGCATCCTACGTCGCATGCGATGGGGGGCGGAGGCGGACGTAGGATGGGCTGAGCTGTGCGAAACCCATCGGCACCAGGGTGCGTCCTCAGCCGTCCCGGAACGTCCCCGTAGCCCGGGCTTCAGCCCGGGAAACTCCCCGGTTGACGCACGCCCGTAGGAGCGAGCGCTGCTCGCGAAGGTTCTTCCCCAGCCCATCCTGCCCGTTCCCGGACTGAAGTCCGGGCTACGCGGTTTTGCCTGGGGCTTGGGTGCGGGGGGCTTTCGCGGTTGAAACCGCTCCCACGGGTGCCGACCTTTGGGAGCGGTCGCGTGCGGTGGGTGCGGAGGCGGACGTAGGATGGGCTGAGCTGTGCGAAGCCCATCGGTGCCAGGGGATGCCTCGTGTCGGCGGGCGACGGTTTTGCGTGGGCATGAAAAAGGGCGCCAGTGGCGCCCTTCGTCGTTACGGGGGAATCAGCGCGGCACCAGGGCCGGGAGCAGGGTGCGGGAGATGGCCTCGCGCACCTGGGGCAGCAGGGTGGCGTTGCCGCCCAGCAGCTCCTCCACCAGGCGCCGCAGGGCGGTGGCGCGTTCCGGGCTGAGGCCGCTGACGGCGTGTTCGCACGCCTGTTCGGCGCTCACCCCCGGCGGAATGCTGAGGCCCAGTGCAACCAGCCGGTCGCGGAAGTCATCCTGGTCGATCAGATCGGCATGCATCATGTCGGTGTCTCCTCCTGGTGCTGCGTCAGCGCAGCACGCCCTCTTCCTGCAGCAGTTTGAAGATAGCCTCGGCACCCGCTTCCGGCGAAAGGTCCTTGAGGACCTGACCGCCACCACCGGAGGCCTTGGCCGTTGCCGCCTTCATCCGCTCGGCACCGGTCTTGGCCTTGATCACCTTGAGGCGCTTGGGGCGCGGGCGGGCGGGTTGCAGCTGGCTGTCGGCGAACAGCTCGTCTTCTACCACGTCCACGTCTTCGGCACTTAGCTGTCCGCGACGCGCCGGGCCGTAGGCGCTCTGCCGTGCGGCCGGGGCGGCGTTGTCGACGCTGGCGAGGAACGGCAGGCGCACCTTCAGCCGGCGCCGCTGGCCACGGGGCAGGGCTTGCAGCACCTGGGCGACGCCGTTGTCCACCTTCTCCACCTCGGCCAGGCCCACCACCAGCGGCCAGCCGAGGCGTTCGGCCAGCAGGTAGGGGAGCATGCCCGAGCCTTCGCCGGTTTCCGCCTGGCTACCGGTGAGCACCAGCTGCGCGCCGCTGTGCTGGATGAAATCGCCGAGGGCCGGCAGGGCGTCGTCACGCGGGCCCTGCTCCAGCACCACCAGCTCGGTCAGGCCCATGCCCAGGTAGCTGCGCAGGGCGTCTTCCCGGGGATCGCCGGCGTGCACCACCCGCAGCTGCGGGCCGGCCAGGCGCAGGCCCAGCTCCACCGCGCGGGCGTCCTGGTCGGCGCGGCGCGGACGGCCGGACGTGGGGTGGGCGCCGACGGAGACGAGGCTGACGATCTTCAGTGCGTCATGCGGCATCGCGTGCCCCTCCCTGACGGTATTGCCGTACCCGCTCGATGAGCGCGGCGAGGATGGCGCCGGAGTCGCCGATCACCGAGAGATCGGCGCGTTTGATCATGTCGCAGCCCGGGTCCATGTTCACCGCCACCACCTTGTCGCAGGCGCCGATGCCCTGCAGGTGCTGTATGGCCCCGGAGATGCCCACCGCGAGGTAGACCCGCGCGGTGACCCAGGTGCCGGTGGCGCCGACCTGGCGGTTGCGCGGCATGTGGCCGTCGTCCACCGCCACGCGGGAGGCGCCTTCGGTGGCGCCCAGCTCGCGGGCGGCCTGGTGGAACAGGTCCCAGTCCTTCACGCCGTTGCCGCCGGAGAGGATGAACTCCGCTTCGGCCATGGGGATCTGCGCCGGGTCCACGGCCACCGGGCCGAGGTCTTCGATGCGCGGCAGGCTGTGGGCGATGGCGTGGGTGAGTTCCAGGGCGCGGGCCTCGTGGCGGGTCTCGCTGACCGGCTCGGCGCATTCGGCGGCAGCCAGCACCAGGCGCGGCAGGCGCCGCACCAGGTCTTCACGGCCGGCACCGGCACGGCCCGTGGCCTGCTGGTCGGCCACCTGCCAGACGCGGGTGGCGGGGCGCTCGCCGAGCTTGGCGGCCAGGCGCCGGCCCAGCTCGCCGCCACCGGTGCGGCTGTCGGGCAGCAGCCAGTGGCGCGGCGCCAGCTGGCTTTCCACGGCGCTCAGGGCCAGCACCCGCGCTTCCGGCGAGTAGCCGTCGAAGGCTTCACCGGGGATGCGCAGCAGGCGGTCGACGCCAGCGGTGTCGAAGGCGCTTTCCTTGTCCTCGCCGAACACCACGGCCACCACGGCGCCGTCACTGCCGGCGAGCTTGCGGGCCAGGCCGAGCAGGTCCTTGTCGTGGCTGGAGAGGCGGCCGCCGACCATGTCGGGCACCACGCAGACGTGGAAGGCCGGTTGTTCGATGACCAACAGCGGCAGCTGCACCACCTCGGGCGCGCTGCTGCGCTTGCCAGCGGTGCCCTGCTGGGCGCCGCTGCGGTCGATGCGCTTGACGCCGTTGGGGCCGATGAAGCCGGCGGCGGCCACATGGGGGTTCTTGCGCAGCACGCCGTTGGGGCCCATCCAGCTGGCCTGGCCCTGGGTCTGCAGCAGGCCGTGCAGCGGGTGCAGGCGGTTGCGGGCGATCCACTCGGCGCGTGGGTCGCGGCGGATGATGTCGCTCATGCTCGGGTCTCCAGGCGGGGGAGGCGGTGGATGGGCATCACGCCACCTCCATGGACGCTTTGGCGGCGGCCGGTTTCTTCACCTCGGCGGGGGCCTCGATGAGCACGTCGGCCACCAGTTCGGCGATGTCCTTGATCTCCGGGCGCGGGGCGACCACGCCTTCGAGCATCGCGGTGCACTGCGGGCAACCGACGGCCACCAGTTCGGCGCCGGTTTCCTTGATGTCCACCATGCGCATGTCGGGAATCCGCTGCTTGCCGGGGATGTCGGTGATCGGTGCGCCACCACCGCCGCCACAGCAGCGGGAGCGGAAGCCGGAGCGTTCCATTTCCTTCACCTCGATGCCGATGGCCTTGAGCACGGCGCGGGGCGCTTCGTACTCGCCGTTGTAGCGGCCGAGGTAGCAGGGGTCGTGGTAGGTCACGCTGCCGGCCTTGCTCTGGCCGAGGTTCAGTGCGCCGCCGCGCACCAGCTCGTCGATGAAGGTGGTGTGGTGCAGGACGTCGTAGTGACCGCCGAGAGCGCCGTACTCGTTCTTCAGCACGTGGAAGCTGTGGGGGTCGCAGCTGACGATGCGCTTGAAGCGGTACTTGGCCAGGGTGGCGATGTTGCGCCTGGCGAGGGTCTGGAAGGTGGCTTCGTCACCCAGGCGCCGGGCCACGTCGCCACTGTCGCGCTCTTCCAGGCCGAGCACGGCGAAGTCAACGTTGGCGGCCTTGAGCACTTTCACGAAGGCGCGCAGGGTGCGCTGGTTGCGCATGTCGAAGGCACCGTCGCCGACCCAGAACAGCACGTCCGCCTGCTGCTTGTCGCTCATCAGCGGCAGGTTCAGGTCCGCCGCCCAGTTCAGCCGGCCGCCGGGGGCGAAGCCGCCGGGGTTGTCGGTGGCGATGAGGTTTTCCAGCACCTCGGCACCCTTGTTCGGGGTGGCGCCCTTCTCCAGGGTCAGGTGGCGGCGCATGTCGACGATGGCGTCGACGTGCTCGATCATCATCGGGCACTCTTCGACGCAGGCGCGGCAGGTGGTGCAGGACCACAGGGTCTCGGCATCCACCAGGGCCTTGCCCTCCAGGGACACGATGGGCTGGTGCGGGCCGCCGCTGTGCTCACCCAGGGCCTTGCCAGGGTATGGGCTGCCGGCGAAGGAGGCGTCGTTGCCGCCGGCCAGGCCGATGACCATGTCCTGGATCAGCTTCTTCGGGTTCAGCGGCTGGCCGGCGGCGAAGGCCGGGCACATGGCTTCGCACTTGCCGCACTGCACGCAGGCGTCGAAACCGAGCAGCTGGTTCCAGGTGAAGTCGGTGGGTTTCTCCACGCCCAGCGGGGCGCTCGGGTCGGTCAGGTCCAGGGCCTTGAGGCCGGTGGAGCGGCCGCCACCGAAGCGTTCGGCGCGGCGGTGCCAGGCCAGGTGCAGGGCCCCGGCGAAGGCGTGCTTCATCGGCCCGCCCCAGGTCATGCCGAAGAACAGCTCGGACACGCCCCAGGCCACGCCCACGGCGAGGAGGGCCGCGAGGAACCAGCCGCCGAAGCCGGCCGGGAGGATGCCGGCCACCGGCAGGGTGGCGATGAAGAAGCTCGCGGAGAACATCAGCAGGCTCTTCGGCAGGCGCATCCACGGGCCCTTGGACAGCCGCGCCGGCGGGTTGCGCCGGCGCTTGGCGACGAACAGGGCGCCGACGAACATCAGCGCCGTGGCCGCCAGCAGGGCGAAGCCGAGGATGCGGCTGTGCAGGCCGAAGCCATGCACCAGGATCGCCAGCAGCGCCGCCAGGACGAAGCCGCCGGCGGTGGCGACGTGGGTCTTGGACATGTACGTGTCGCGCTCGACCACGTGGTGCAGGTCCACCAGGTAGCGGCGCGGCATCTTCATCAGCCCGCCGAGCCAGTCGACCTGCGACGGGCGGCCCCGGCGCCACATGAGGAAGCGCTTCGCGGCGCCGAGCACGGCCAGACCGAGGGCGGTGAAGAGCAGGAGGGGAAGAATCGTGTTCAGCATTGCTGGTCTCCCTACGGGACCGGGTGAACGCGGGGAGGATGCGCGGGAGGGGATTCGCGTCGCTCACCCCATCCCGCGTCTACCTGGCGGCGTCAGAAGTCCTTGCACAGGCGCAGGGCGTCGTAGATCGCCGCGTGCACGTTGCGGGGGGCGCCACAGTCGCCGATGCGGAACAGCAGGTAACCGTCACCGGGCTCGCTGAGGCAGGGCTGCGGCTGGATGGCGAACAGGGCGTCGACGTCGATCTGGCCCTTGTTGCGCGAGCCTTGCTTGAGTGCGTAGTACAGCGTCTCGTCCGGGCGTACGCCGTTCTCGATGACGATCTGGTCCACCACGCGCTCCTCGCGGGCGCCGGTGTACTCGTTCTCCAGCACGGCCACCACCTTGTCGCCCTCGCGGTAGACCTTCTCCAGCACCAGGTCGCCGGTCATGATCACTTCCTTCGGGTACAGGCTGCGGTAGTAGGTCGGGAAGGTGGTGCCACCCATGGCGACGCCGGGCTTGGTGTCGTCGGTGACGATCTCCACCTGGGCGCCCTTCTCGGACAGGTAGTCCGCTGCGGACATGCCGCCGAACTCGCAGATGGTGTCGTAGACCAGCACGTTCTTGCCGGGCTCCACCTTGCCTTCGAGGATGTCCCAGGCGCTCACCACCAGGCCGTCGGCCGCACCCCAGTGCTCGTTCTGCTCGATGAAGGGGTGGCCGCCGTTGGCCAGCACCACGATGTCGGGCTTGAGGTCGAGGATGGTGGCCGGATCAGCGGCGGTGCCCAGGCGCAGGTCGACGCCGAGGCGGGCGATCTCCAGCTGGTACCAGCGGGTGATGCCGGCGATCTGGTCGCGCTGCGGGGCCTTGGCGGCGAGGGTGATCTGGCCGCCGAGCTGGTCCTTCTTCTCGAACAGGGTCACGTCGTGGCCGCGCTCGGCCGCCACGCGGGCCGCTTCCATGCCGGCGGGGCCGCCGCCGACGATGACCACCTTGCGCTTCTTGCCAGTGGTCTTCTCGATGATGTGCGGAACGCCCATGTACTCGCGGGTGGTGGCGGCGTTCTGGATGCACAGCACGTCCAGGCCCTGGTACTGGCGGTCGATGCAGTAGTTGGCGCCGACGCACTGCTTGATCTGGTCCACCTGGCCCATCTTGATCTTGGCGATCAGGTGCGGGTCGGCGATGTGGGCGCGGGTCATGCCGACCATGTCCACGTAGCCGCCTTCGAGGATGCGGGTGGCCTGGTTCGGGTCCTTGATGTTCTGTGCGTGCAGCACCGGGACGTTGACCACTTCCTTGATGCCGGCCGCCAGGTGCAGGAAGGGCTCCGGCGGGAAGCTCATGTTGGGGATGACGTTGGCCAGGGTGTTGTGGGTGTCGGCGCCGGAGCCGACCACGCCGATGAAGTCCAGCATGCCGGTGTCGCTGTAGTACTTGGCGATCTGCTTCATGTCCTCGTGGGACAGGCCGTCGGGGTGGAACTCGTCACCGGAGATGCGCAGGCCGACGCAGAAGTCGGGGCCGACTTCCTCGCGCACGGCCTTGAGCACTTCCAGGCCGAACTTCATGCGGCCTTCGAAGGTGCCGCCCCATTCGTCGGTGCGCTTGTTGACGCGGGGGCTCCAGAACTGGTCGATCATGTGCTGGTGCACGGCGGACAGTTCGACGCCATCCAGCCCGCCGGCCTTGGCGCGGCGCGCGGCCTGGGCGAAGTCACCGATGACGCGCCAGATCTCTTCCACCTCGATGGTCTTGCAGGTGGCGCGGTGCACGGGCTCGCGGATGCCCGACGGGGACATCAGGGTCGGCCAGTTGTAGCCGTCCCAGCGCGAGCGCCGGCCCATGTGGGTTATCTGGATCATGATCTTGGCGCCGTGCTTGTGCATGGCGTCGGCGAGGTTCTGGAAGTGCGGGATGATGCGGTCGGTGGACAGGTTCACCGAACTCCACCACTGCTGCGGGCTGTCGGTGGAGACCACCGACGAGCCGCCGCAGATGGCCAGGCCGATGCCGCCCTTGGCCTTCTCCTCGTAGTAGCGGATGTAGCGCTCGGTGGTCATGCCGCCGTCGGTGGCGATCACCTCGGCGTGAGCGGTGGAAAGCACGCGGTTGCGGATGGTCAGCTTGCCGATCTGGATCGGCTGGAACATTGCTTCGAAGGCCATGGTGCGTGCTCCGGCTTACAGGGGTTTGACGATGAACAGGCCGTCGTCGTGGCCTTCTTCCGAGCCGCTGTAGACCTGCTCGGCGACGGTACGAAGGCTGCTGCCACGGGCGGCGAGGATCTGGTCCATGGCGCCGGCGAACCAGCCGGTGAACATGTAGTCCACCTTGCGGCCGACCTTGCCGTAGACGTAGACGAAGGCGGAGTGCTTGAGCTTGACGCTGGCGGTGCCCTTGTCGAGGTCGATGTCCTGGATCTGGAACAGGCCCCAGCCGCGCTGGGACAGGCGCTTCATGTAGTGCTCGAACACCGCCACGCCTTCCAGGCCGTGGCATTCGGCCTCCTTCTCGCACCAGTGCCAGGCGGACTTGTAGCCGGCCTTGTAGAGGATCTCGGCGTAGCGCTCCGGGCCCAGCTCGGCCTCGATGCCCATGTGGTTGTTGACGAAGAAGTGGCGCGGCACATAGAGCATCGGTAGGGCGTCGGTGGTCCAGACGCCGGTCTCGCTGTCGACTTCGATGGGCAGTTCAGGGGCGTGTTTGGCCATGTGGATAACTCCGAATTCAGGTCAGGTATCGGGCGGATGGCGCTTCAGTCATCCGCCGCAGAGATGAGCCACCGCGCGGTGGGGTGGTGGATGAAAAGAGCGTCATCCACCCTACGATTCGTGTTCGGTTCGGGCTGGCGTCATTCGCCCCAGACGTCCTTCAGGACGTTGACCCAGTTCTCGCCCATGATCTTGCGCACCACGCGTTCGCTGTGGCCGCGCTTGAGCAGGGTCTCGGTGAGGTTGGGGAACTCGCCCACGGTGCGGATGCCCAGGGGATTCACGATCTTCCCGAAGTTGGTCAGGCGGCGGGCGTAGCCCTTGTCGTGGGTCAGGTACTCGAAGAAGTCCTGGCCGTGGCCCTGGGTGAAGTCGGTGCCGATGCCGATGGCGTCCTCGCCGACGATGTTCATCACGTACTCGATGGCTTCGGCGTAGTCGTCGATGGTGGAGTCGATGCCCTTGGCGAGGAACGGCGCGAACATGGTCACGCCGACGAAGCCGCCGTGGTCGGCGATGAACTTCAGCTCTTCATCGGACTTGTTGCGCGGGTGTTCCTTCAGCCCTGAAGGCAGGCAGTGGGAGTAGCAGACGGGCTTCTTCGATTCGAGGATGACTTCCTCGGAGGTCTTGGAGCCGACGTGGGAGAGGTCGCACATGATGCCGACGCGGTTCATCTCCGCGACGATCTCGCGACCGAAGCCGGAGAGGCCGCCGTCGCGCTCGTAGCAGCCGGTGCCCACGAGGTTCTGGGTGTTGTAGCACATCTGCACGATGCCCACGCCGAGCTGCTTGAACACCTCCACGTAGCCGATCTGGTCCTCGAACGCGTGGGCGTTCTGGAAGCCGTAGAGGATGCCGGTCTTGCCCTGTTCCTTGGCCTTGCGGATGTCGGCGGTGGTGCGCACCGGGATGACCAGGTCGCTGTTCTCGCGGATCAGGTTGTTGCTGGCGACGATGTTGTTCACCGTGGCCTGGAAGCCTTCCCACACGGAGACGGTGCAGTTGGCAGCGGTCAGGCCGCCCTTGCGCATGTCTTCGAAGAGTTCGCGGTTCCACTTGGCGATGATCAGGCCATCGATGACGATGCTGTCGGCGTGCAGTTCGGCTGGGCTCATCAGGCTGTCCCCTTGGTGTCGGGCGCGCCGAATCGGTTGCCGGCGCTTTGAAGGGAGCATATCCCCGGGGCTTTGGGCGCTATCGCGCAAAAGCGACCGGGGTATTGCCGAAAGCGTCAAGCCGGTCGCGGATAGGCATGCGGGGTTCGGCGAGGCGGCGCTTCGTGGCGGGCCGTGCGTCCGGCATCCGCCGATGGGGCTGCGGGGCATCTATATAAGAAGGTGGCGGCAAGTCGCCCGGCGTCGGTTTCAGCATGCACAGGGTCGCTGAGGTGCAATTTCCCAGGCGCAGGGATGGCAAGCTCGCGTAATGCCCCGGACCCGTGCGCGAAGACGTGCGGTCCCGGCAACAGGGTGGCAACCGGCCCGTGTACCGTGGCGGTCGGCGCTGCCGCAGCCGAAACCTCCAGGCCCAGGCGTCCAGCGCCCGGCCTGTGGAGCCGAGGAACGCTGTATGCCTGATGAGACGCTTCACCTGCCTCTGATTCAGCGCGTGCTGGCGCGGGAGAAGGACACCCCCGGTGCCCTGCTGCCGATCCTGCATGCCATCCAGGAGGGCGCCGGCTACATTCCCGCCCTCGCCATCCCCGAGATCGCCCACGCCCTCAACCTCAGCCAGGCCGAGGTCCACGGGGTGATCAGCTTCTACCACGACTTCCGCACCGCCCCGCCGGCACGCCACACCGTGCGCCTGTGCCGCGCCGAGTCCTGCCAGAGCCGGGGCGCCGAAGCCCTGGCGGCGCAACTGCGCGAGCAACTGCAGCTGGACGACCACGGCACCCTTGCCGATGGCCGCGTCAGCCTGCGCCCGGTCTATTGCCTGGGCGCCTGCGCCTGCTCCCCGGCGGTCGAGGTGGACGGCAAGGTCCACGCCCGGCTGACCCCTGAACGCCTGCACGCGCTGGTGCAGGGTTGCCTGGAGGACGGCTCATGCTGAGGCTGTGCATCCCCTGTGATTCCGTCGCCCGCGCGGTGGGCGCCGATGCCGTGGCCGACGCCCTGGTGGCCGAGGCCGCGCGCCGGCAGCTGCCGCTGGAGGTGCGCCGCACCAGTTCCCGTGGCCTCTACTGGCTGGAGCCGCTGGTGGAGCTGGACGGGGCCGAGGGTCGCCAGGGCTTCGGCCCGGTCAGCGAAGCCGACGTGCCCGGCCTGCTCGACGCCCTGGCTGGTGACGGCCAGCATCCCCTGGCCCTGGGGGCGGTGGAGGAGCTGCCCTACCTGAAGAGCCAGCAGCGGCTGCTCTTCGCCCGTGCCGGCATCACCCGGCCGCTGTCCCTGGACGACTACCGTGCCCACGGCGGCTTCGAAGGCCTGGCCCGCGCCGTGGCGCTGAGCGGTGACGAGATCGTCACCGCAGTGCTGGATTCCGGCCTGCGGGGGCGCGGTGGTGCCGCCTTCCCCGCCGGCATCAAGTGGCGCACGGTGCGTGGCGTCGTCGCCGAGCAGAAGTACGTGGTGTGCAACGCCGACGAGGGGGACTCCGGCACCTTCGCCGACCGCATGCTGATGGAGGGCGACCCCTTCCTGCTGATCGAGGGCATGGCCATCGCCGGCCTCGCCGTCGGCGCCAGCCAGGGCTACATCTACGTGCGCTCCGAGTACCCCCAGGCGGTGGAGGCCCTGCGCGGCGCCATCGTGCTGGCCCGTGATGCCGGCTACCTCGGTGCGGACGTGGCCGGCAGCGGCCGGCCCTTCGAGCTGGAGGTGCGAGTCGGCGCCGGGGCTTACATCTGCGGCGAGGAAACCGCGCTGCTGGACTCCCTGGAAGGCAAGCGCGGCGTGGTCCGCGCCAAGCCGCCGCTGCCGGCGCTGCAGGGCCTGTTCGGCCAGCCGACGCTGGTGCACAACGTGCTGACCCTGACCTCGGTGCCGCTCATCCTGGCCCGGGGTGCGGCGTTCTACCGTGACTTCGGCATGGGCCGTTCCCTGGGCACCATGCCGTTCCAGCTGGCCGGCAACGTCCGTCACGGCGGCCTGGTGGAGCGGGCCTTCGGCCTGACCCTGCGGGAGCTGATCGAGACCTATGGCGGTGGCTGCGCCAGTGGCCGGCCGGTGAAGGCCGCCCAGGTGGGCGGCCCCCTGGGGGCCTGGGTGCCGCCCGCGCAGTTCGACACCCCGCTGGACTACGAGGCCTTCGCCGCCATGGGCGCCATGCTCGGCCACGGTGGTGTGGTGGTGGCCGACGACAGCCTGGACATGGCGCAGATGGCGCGCTTCGCCCTGCAGTTCTGCGCCGAGGAGTCCTGCGGCAAGTGCACGCCCTGCCGCATCGGCTCGACCCGGGGCGTGGAAGTGGTGGACCGGCTGATCGCCGCCACCGACATCACCGCCCGCGAGGAGCAGGCCCTGCTGCTGCAGGACCTCTGCGACACCATGACCTACGGCTCGCTCTGTGCCCTCGGCGGGATGACCGCCTTCCCGGTCACCAGCGCCCTCAGGCACTTCCCCGCCGACTTCGGGCTGCCGCCCACGGAGGCTGAGCAATGATCCAGATCTTCGACCCCGCCAAGGACACCGACCTGGGCACCCCCGCCCGCCAGAGCGAGGTGCAGGTCAGCCTGAGCATCGACGGCCGCGAAATCAGCGTGCCTGCCGGCACCTCGGTGATGCGTGCCGCCGCGCTGCTCGGCACCACCATTCCCAAGCTCTGCGCCACCGACAGCCTGGAAGCCTTCGGCTCCTGCCGCATGTGCCTGGTGGAGATCGACGGCATGCGCGGCTACCCCGCCTCCTGCACCACGCCGGTCACCGAAGGCATGGTGGTGCGCACCCAGACGCCCAAGCTCGCCAGCCTGCGGCGCAACGTCATGGAGCTGTACATCTCCGACCACCCGCTGGACTGCCTCACCTGCTCCGCCAACGGCAACTGCGAGCTGCAGACCGTGGCCGGCCAGGTGGGCCTGCGCGAGGTGCGCTACGGCTATGACGGGGCCAATCACCTGAGCGATGCGAAGGACACCTCCAACCCCTATTTCGACTACGACCCGAGCAAGTGCATCGTCTGCAACCGCTGCGTGCGGGCCTGCGAGGAGGTGCAGGGCACCTTCGCCCTGACGATCGACGGGCGCGGCTTCGACTCCCGCGTGGCGGCGGCCGGCGGGGAGAACTTCCTCGACTCCGAATGCGTCTCCTGCGGGGCCTGCGTGCAGGCCTGCCCCACCGCCACGCTGATGGAGAAGAGCGTGGTGGAGATGGGCCAGCCGGAGCGCAGCGTGATCACCACCTGTGCCTATTGCGGCGTGGGCTGCTCCTTCCGTGCGGAGATGAAGGGCAATGAGCTGGTGCGCATGGTCCCGGACAAGAACGGCCAGGCCAACCACGGCCATTCCTGCGTCAAGGGCCGCTTCGCCTGGGGCTACGCCACCCACCCGGACCGCATCACCAAGCCGATGATCCGCAAGCGCATCACCGACCCGTGGCAGGAAGTCAGCTGGGAGGAGGCGGTGAACTACGCCGCCGGCGAGTTCCGCCGCCTGCAGCTGCAGTACGGGCGCGACGCCATCGGCGGCATCACCTCCAGCCGCTGCACCAACGAGGAGACCTACCTGGTGCAGAAGCTGGTGCGCGCCGGCTTCGGCAACAACAACGTGGACACCTGTGCCCGCGTCTGCCACTCGCCCACCGGCTATGGGCTGAAGCAGACCCTGGGCGAGTCCGCCGGCACCCAGAGCTTCGACTCGGTGATGCAGGCCGACGTCATCCTGGTGATCGGTGCCAACCCCACCGACGCCCACCCGGTGTTCGGCTCCCAGCTCAAGCGCCGCCTGCGCGAGGGCGCGCGGCTGATCGTCATCGACCCGCGCCGCATCGACCTGGTGGACTCGCCCCATGCCCGCGCCGAGCTGCACCTGGCGCTGCGTCCGGGCACCAACGTGGCCATGCTCAATGCCCTGGCCCACGTGATCGTCACCGAGGGGCTGGTGAAGCAGGACTTCGTCGACGCCCGCTGCGAGCCGGCCGACTTCGCCCGCTGGAGCGCGTTCGTCAGCCGTCCCGAACATGCCCCCGAGGCCCTGGGCCCGGTCTGCGGCGTGGCTCCGGACGCCATCCGCGCGGCGGCCCGGCTCTACGCCACCGGCGGCAATGCGGCCATCTACTACGGGCTGGGCGTGACCGAACACAGCCAGGGCAGCACGGCGGTGATGGGCATCGCCAACCTCGCCATGGCCACCGGCAACGTCGGCCGCGAGGGTGTCGGGGTGAACCCGCTGCGCGGGCAGAACAACGTGCAGGGCTCCTGCGACATGGGCTCCTTCCCCCATGAGCTGCCGGGCTACCGCCACGTCTCCAACGAGGCGGTGCGGGCGCAGTTCGAGCAGGCCTGGGGCGTGACCCTGCAGCCCGATCCGGGGCTGCGCATCCCCAACATGTTCGAGGCCGCCCTGGGTGGCAGCTTCAAGGGGCTGTACTGCCAGGGCGAGGACATCGCCCAGAGCGACCCCAACACCCAGCACGTGACCGCTGCGCTGTCGGCCATGGAGTGCGTGGTGGTACAGGACATCTTCCTCAACGAAACCGCCAAGTTCGCCCACGTGTTCCTGCCCGGCAGTTCCTTCCTGGAGAAGGACGGCACCTTTACCAACGCCGAGCGACGCATCTCCCGCGTGCGCAAGGTGATGGAGCCGCTGGGCGGCAAGGCCGACTGGGAAGCCACCGTGGCCCTGGCCAATGCTCTGGGCTATCGCATGGACTACCGGCACCCGTCGGAAATCATGGACGAGATCGCCCGCCTCACGCCGACCTTCAGCCGTGTCAGCTACGCCGAGCTGGAGCGTCACGGCAGTCTGCAATGGCCGTGCAACGACGCCGCGCCGGATGGCACGCCGACCATGCACATCGACGCCTTCGTGCGTGGCAAGGGGCGCTTCATGCTGACCGGCTACGTGCCCACCGAGGAGAAGGTGAACAACCGCTACCCGCTGCTGCTCACCACCGGGCGCATCCTCAGCCAGTACAACGTCGGCGCGCAGACCCGGCGCACCGACAACGTGGCCTGGCACGAGGAGGACCGCCTGGAGATCCACCCCAGCGACGCCGAGAGCCGTGGCATCGCCGAGGGCGACTGGGTGGGCGTGGGCAGCCGCGCGGGGCAGACCGTGCTGCGTGCCCGGGTGACCGAACGGGTGGCGCCGGGGGTGGTGTACACCACCTTCCACTTCCCCGAGTCGGGGGCCAACGTGATCACCACCGACAACTCCGACTGGGCCACCAACTGCCCGGAATACAAGGTGACGGCGGTGGAAGTGACGAAGGTGTTCCAGCCTTCCGAATGGCAGAAACGCTATCAGGCGTTCAGTGACGAACAGCGGCGCCTGCTCAAGGAGCGCCGCAGGACGGAGAGAGTCGAGGCACGCCGATGAGCACAGACAACCTGATCAAGATGGCCAACCAGATCGCCCAGTTCTTCAGCAGCGAGCCGGACCCGGAGGCGGCGGTGAAAGGCGTCCAGCAGCACCTGCAGAACTTCTGGACCCCGGCCATGCGCATCGAGCTCATGGCCTGGCAGGTGGAGCGCCAGGGCGAGAACCTCCACCCCCTGGTGCAGGCCGCCCTGGCCGAGCAGGGGCGGGCGGTCTAGCCGCATCGTGCTCCACGTCGTCGGGTGCTCCCCGTGCGCCCGACGGTGGATCGGTGGAGCGCGATTCACCCCACGCGGCGCTGCGTGCACAACCCGTAGGATGCGGTGAGCTCGGCGAACCGCATCGACCACGAACCGGGCCTGGCAATGATGGGCTTCGCACAGCTCAGCCCATCCTACGAGGCTGTCCAAACTCGGGCGTTCCCTTGGTGCCCGACGGTGGAGCGCGACCCACCCCAGGCGGCGCCGTGTGCATAACCCGTAGGATGCGGTGAGCTCGGCGAACCGCATCGCATCCGAGTCGTGCCTGGTAATGATGGGCTTCGCACAGCTCAGCCCATCCTACGAGGCTGCCCAAAGTCGGGCGTTCCCGTGGCGCTCGATGGTGGCTCGGTGGAGCGCGATCCACCCCCCGCGGCACCGTGTGCACAACCCGTAGGATGCGGTGAGCTCGGCGAACCGCATCGAACCCGAACCGGGCCCGGCAAGGATGGGTTTCGCACAGCTCAACGCCATCCTGCGTCTGCTGTGCCGCTTCATCGCTGCGGCGGGTCCGGGKGTTCGTGCCGGTCGCGGCTCGGGGTGGTGTCGAAGCGCTGGCGGTAGCAGCGGGAGAAGTAGCTGGAGGACTCGAAGCCGCAGGCCAGGGCCACCTCCAGCACGCCCATGTCGGTCTGGCGCAGCAGCTGCCGGGCCTTTTCCAGGCGCAGGCCCAGGTAGAAACGGGTCGGCGTGTCCTTCAGGTGCAGGCGGAACAGCCGTTCCAGCTGGCGTGGGGTGACGCCCACGCGCTCGGCCAGGGTGCAGGTCGACAGCGGCGTCTCGCTGTGGCGCTCCATCTCGCCGATCACCTGCACCAGCTTGCGGTTGTGCACGTTGAAGCGGCTGGCGATCTGCATGCGCTGGTGGTCCTGCTGGGAGCGGATGCGGCCGAGCACGAACTGTTCCGACACCTTCAACGCCAGGGCCTCGCCGTGCTGGCGGGCGATCAGCGTGAGCATCAGGTCGAGGCTGGCGGTGCCGCCGGCGCTGGTGATGCGGCGCCCGTCGATCTCGAACAGCTCCTGGGTGACGGTCAGCGACGGGTAGCGTTCGCGAAAGGCGTCGATGGCCTCCCAGTGCAGGGTCAGGCGCTGGCGCTCGAACAGTTCGGCCTCGGCCAGCACGAAGCTGCCGGTGTCGATGCCGCCCAGGCGCACGCCGTCGGCCTCGGCGCGGTTGAGCCAGTGGGACAGGCGCGGGTTGAAGGTGGCCAGCGGCTCGAAGCCGGCCACCACCAGCAGGCAATCCCCGGCGGCCGGGGCCTCCAGGCCACCATCCACGTTGAGCGACATGCCATTGCTGCCGGCCACCGGGCCGCCGTCGGCACTGAGCAGGCGCCAGCGGTACAACTCGCCGCGGAAGCGGTTGGCCACCCGCAGCGGCTCCACCGCCGACATGAGGCCCATCATCGAGAAGCCGGGCAGCAGCAGGAAGCCGAAGGTCTGGGTCATGGGCGGGTTCCACGAGGCGATGAGCACTTAAAAACCAGCTGCGCGGCGGGTGCAAGCGGGGAGGTCGTTTCTGTCCTAGAGGTGGTCGTTCTGGTTCGAATCGGCGGGGCGGGCGCTGCGTAAGTTGTGTCCATCGGGTTGACGTGGCGCCCGAGCACGGATGGAGTCGCCGGGCGGGTCGAACGGGCCTGGAGCCGTCGACCCCGGCCTCCTGAACAACAAGTAGAAAGCCGCATGGCCGCAAGGGGAGCATCGATGAAACGTCTTACCGCATTCGCTGGTTGCTGTTTGTTCGCCCTGTCCCACACCGCTGCATTCGCCGCCGACGACGCCAGTTGCCAGAAGATCCGCATGGGCGTGGTGGGCTGGACCGACGTGGTCGCCACCTCCGCCGTCGCCAACGAGCTGCTGGGCAGCCTGGGTTACCAGACCAGCCAGACCCAGGCGTCGCAGCAGATCATCTTCGCCGGTATCCAGAAGAAGCAGGTGGACGTGTTCCTCGGCTACTGGAAGCCGATCATGGACGACAACATCAAGCCCTTCCTCGACAGCGGTGCCGTGAAGGTGGCGGCCCAGCCGTCCCTGGGCGATGCCGTGGCGGTGCTGGCGGTACCCACCTACACCGCCGAGCAGGGGCTGCGCACCTTCGCCGACATCGCCCGCTTCAAGGATCAGCTCGGCGGCAAGATCTACGGCATCGAGTCCGGCTCCGGCGCCAACCTGGCGATCCAGAAGATGATCGATGGCAACCAGTTCGGCCTGGGCGGCTTCAAGCTGGTGGAGTCCAGCGAGGCGGCGATGCTGACGGCAGTGAAGCGTGCGGTGAAGAACCACAAGCCGGTGGTGTTCTTCGGCTGGAAGCCGCACCCGATGAACATCCAGATGCCGGTGACCTACCTGACCGGCAGCGAGGACGTGTTCGGTCCCAACGACGGCGCCGCCACCGTCTCCACCGTGACCGCGCCGGACTTCGCCCAGCGTTGCCCCAATGCCAACCGGCTGGTCACCAGCCTGCGCTTCACCAGCGACCAGGAGGCGCAGTTGATGCAGCCGATCATGGAGCGCCAGGAGCCGGGCAAGGTCGCCCGCGAGTGGCTCAAGGCCAACCCGGCGGTGGTCAAGGGCTGGCTGGAGGGCGTGACCACCTTCGATGGCCGCAGCAGCGACCAGGCCGTCGCCTCCCTGAAGTAATGCCGTTCAACCCCGGTGCGCGGGTTCGCCCGCGCACGGTTTCCGATCGCCTCGCAGAAGGATGAATCCACCGTGAACCATGAAGTCATCGTCACCTGCGCCGTCACCGGCGCCGGCGATACCGTCGGCAAGCACCCGGCCATTCCCGTCACCCCGAAGGAGATCGCCGCCGCCGCCATCGAGGCGGCCAAGGCGGGCGCCACCGTCGCCCACTGCCATGTGCGCGACCCGCGTACCGGCAAGCCGAGCCGCGATGTGGCGCTGTACCGCGAGGTGGTGGAGCGCATCCGCGAGAGCGACACCGACGTGATCATCAACCTCACCGCCGGCATGGGCGGGGACCTGGAGATCGGCAAGGGCGAGCAGCCGCTGGAGTTCGGCGCCGGTACCGACCTGGTGGGGCCGCTGGAGCGCCTGGCCCATGTGGAGGAACTGCTGCCGGAGATCTGCACCCTGGACTGCGGGACGCTGAACTTCGGCGATGGCGACTTCATCTACGTGTCCACCCCGGCCCAGCTGCGCGCGGGCGCCAGGCGCATCACCGAGCTGGGGGTGAAGGCCGAGCTGGAGATCTTCGATACCGGCCACCTGTGGTTCGCCAAGCAGATGCTCAAGGAAGGGCTGCTGGAGGACCCGCTGATCCAGATCTGCCTGGGGATCCCGTGGGGGGCGCCGGCGGACACCACGACCATGAAGGCCATGGCCGACAACCTGCCGCCCGGCCTGACCTGGGCCGGCTTCGGCATCGGCCGCATGCAGATGCCGATGGTGGCCCAGGCGATGCTGCTGGGCGGCAACGTGCGGGTCGGCCTGGAGGACAACATCTGGCTGGACCGGGGCGTGCACGCCAGCAACGGCCAACTGGTGGAGCGAGCCATCGAGATCATCGAGCGCCTGGGCGGCCGTGCCCTGAGCCCGGCCGAGGGCCGCGAGAAGATGAACCTCAAGCGCCGCGGCTGAGCAAACCCCTCATTCATATGCCGTCGCCCGGGCTTCAGCCCGGGACGCAGCGCCAATCGACACAGGATCAGGAGCCACCATGGCCTTCACTACTCACATCAGAACCTTCGCCGCCCTTGGCAGCGGCGTGATCGGCAGCGGCTGGGTCGCCCGCGCCCTGGCCCACGGGCTGGACGTCGTCGCCTGGGACCCGGCACCGGGTGCCGAGGCCGCGCTGCGGGCCCGCATCGCCAATGCCTGGCCGGCCCTGGAGAAGCAGGGCCTGGCGCCGGGTGCGTCCCAGGCGCGCCTGCGTTTCGTCGACACCGTCGAAGAGTGCGTGCGGGACGCCGACTTCATCCAGGAGAGCGCTCCCGAACGCCTGGAGCTGAAGCTGGCGCTGCATGCGCAGATCAGCGCGGCGGCGCGCCCGGAGGTGATCATCGGCTCCAGCACCTCGGGGCTGCTGCCCAGCGAGTTCTACGCCGACGCGCAGCACCCGGAGCGCTGCGTGGTGGGGCACCCGTTCAACCCGGTCTACCTGCTGCCGCTGGTGGAGGTGGTGGGCGGGGAGAAGACGGCGCCCGAGGCGGTGCAGGCGGCTATTGAGGTCTACAGCGCACTGGGCATGCGCCCGCTGCACGTGCGCAAGGAGGTGCCGGGCTTCATCGCCGACCGCCTGCTGGAGGCGCTGTGGCGCGAGGCGCTGCACCTGGTCAACGACGGTGTGGCCAGCACCGGGGAGATCGACGATGCGATCCGCTTCGGTGCGGGGTTGCGCTGGTCCTTCATGGGCACCTTCCTCACCTACACCCTGGCCGGTGGCAACGCGGGGATGCGCCACTTCATGGCGCAGTTCGGGCCGGCCCTGCAACTGCCCTGGACCTACCTGCCGGCGCCGGAGCTGACCGAGACGCTGATCGACCGGGTGGTGGAAGGCACGGCGGTGCAGCAGGGCGAGCGCAGCATCGCCGAGCTGGAACGCTACCGGGACGACTGCCTGCTGGCGGTGCTGGCGGCGATCAAGGACACCAAGGCCCGTCATGGCTTCGCCTTCGCGGAGTAGCCGGCATGGTCTTTCGACGGAGTGGAGCCCGGACATGAGCAACCCCCTGGTGACCTACCGCACGCGCATTCCCGCGGACTGGGTGGACTACAACGGCCACCTGCGCGATGCGTTCTACCTGCTGGTCTTCAGCTACGCCACCGATGCGCTGATGGAGGTGATCGGCCTCGACGAGGGCGGGCGCGCCGAGACCGGCCACACGTTGTACACGCTGGAGTGCCATCTGAACTTCCTGGCGGAAGTGAAGCTGGATGAAGCGGTGGAGGTGCACACCCAGGTACTGGGCGTGGACGCCAAGCGCCTGCACATCCACCACAGCCTCTACCAGCCGGGAGAGTCGGTGATGCTAGCAGCCAGTGAGCAGATGCTGATGAACGTGGACGCCGCCACGGCGCGCTCCTGCGCGTTCGCACCCGGAGTGGCGGAACGGGTCGGGGCGTTGTTCGAAGGGCACCGGGCATGTCCGCTGCCGGCGTATGTGGGGCGGGTGATCGGGCTGCCGTCTTCGCGATGAAGGCGGCGCCCCGGCGCAGGGGCCGGGGCTCGGCGCGGGGTCAGGTCGGCAAGGCGTAGCGGCGGGCGAAGTCGATGAGGTCCACCAGGTTGCGGGTCTTCAGCTTGTCCATCAGGCGGGACTTGTAGGTGCTGACCGTCTTGTGGCTGATGAACAGCTGCTCGGCGATTTCCTTGTTGTTCTTGCCGTTGGCCAGGTTCTGCAGCACAGCCAGCTCACGGTCGGAGAGGCTGTCCAGCAACTGGCTGTCGTTCGGGCTGCCGCCTTCCTGGGCGCCGGAGGGTAGGTGCACGGTGCTGGGGAACAGGCTGTAGCCGGAGAGCACCGAGCGGGTGGCGGAGATCAGGCTCACGGCCTGCTCCTGCTTGGAGAGGTAGCCGGTGGCACCGGCCTGCAGGCAGCGATTGGCATACAGCGCGGCCGGCAGCGAGGTGAGCACCAGCAGCTTGAGGTTCACGTCCATCGCGCTGAGGCGCCCCAGCACTTCCAGGCCGTCGAGCTTGGGAATGGCGATGTCGAGAATGACCAGGTCGGGGCGCAGGGAGCGGGCCATGCTGAGGCCTTCCACGCCGTTTTCGGTTTCACCGACGATTTCATAACCTTCGCGTTCCAGCAGTACGCGAGTCGCGAAACGAATCATGGGCTGGTTGTCGATCAGCAGAATCTTGCTCATCTGGTTGGTTCTCCTGCTCAAGTTTCTCAATTCAATAGGAAGGCGCACGGAAGCCTTCGGGAACTTGCCGTATGGGTGTGTTAAAGGATCGGTCTTTTGCCGTCCTGACCGCGAACGACGGGGGTATGGGCCCGAGCGCGATGTCGATCAAGTTGGCATTGAGCGATTCTTCTCAGAATCTTGCTCGCTGTCTTTCGGACTATTCCGAATACTTCGTTTTTCTGCCCGGCTAACTTGTACGACCTGATTTATCCGTCTGATGAGGCGGCTTAAAAAGTTTGGCTAAGCATGTAGAGCGCGGATTATATTTGCGGTGCGCGGCGGGATTGGTCTTTTGGGAAGTTTCCTACAAGACATGTAGGTATTACTTTTATGTACGTCCCCTTAGGGTCGCCTGTCTGCTCTTGAACTAAGGTTTCCCCGACACCTCTTTTCCCTGCAGGTGGGTCTGTGTCCCGTATTTCCGTCCTCCGCACACTCTCCCTGTGCCTGTCTTTGCTGTGCCTGTCGTTCGGCGGTGTCGTCCTGGCCGAGGAAGGGCGCGCCCTCTCGCTGTCCAGCCAGGTGGTGGTGGACCAGCAGGAGCTGGAAATTTCCGAATCCGACTGGCACTGGTTGCGCCAGCGGCGGGAGTTGGTCATGGGCGTGCTGGCCCAGGGGTATCCGCCCCTGGAGATCGTCCAGGCGCAGGGGGCCTACCAGGGCATGACGCCGGACGCGGCCGCGCTGCTGGGGCAGATGCTCGGTCTGCAGATCCGCCTGCGTGCCTACCCCGACCGTGCGGCGCTGGAGAAGGCGCTGCTGGCCGGGGACATCGACCTGTTCGGTGCCGACAGCCATGGCGAGCAGGAGCCGGGGCTTGCCCGCAGCCTGGCCTACGGCTCCAGCCGGCTGGCGTTGTTCCGCCGTGGCGATGACCGTCGCGAGTTTCCCGATGACCTCAAGGACCTGAAGGTGGCCTACACGCCGGGGCACGGCGATGCCGTGGCGCTGTTCCCGTCCGCCCAGGCGCTGCCGGTCGACACGGTGGAAGAGGGCGTCGCCGATGCCGCCTTCGGCCGTGCGGACCTGCTGCTGGCCGATGTGGTGCCGGTCTACTACCTGCTGAACCGCGCCTTCTACGGCACGGTGCGTTTCGAGCGCTATGTGGATTGGCCCGGCGGCGAGCTGGCCTTCGTGGTGCGTCAGTCCGACCCGCAACTGCTGCGGGGGATCGATGGGGCGCTGCGTGCAGTCGGTCGCTCGCGCCTGGACGAGATCGCTCGCCGCTGGGTGGGCAACGGTGTGATGCCGGCGGCCGAGCGCATGGTGCTCACCCCGGAGGAGGCGCGCTGGGTGCAGCGTCATCCGGTGGTGCGCGTGGCAGTGGACGACGACCTGGCGCCCCTGGCCTTCTTCGACGGCAACGGGCAGTTCCAGGGCATCATCGCCGAGCTGCTGGACTTGGTACGGCTGCGTACCGGGCTGCGCTTCGAGGCCGTCAGCCGCACCGGCGGCTACGCCGGCCAGATCGACGCCCTGACTTCCGGCCTGGCGGATGTGGGGCTGCTGACGCAGGACCATGAGCGGGAAACCCTGCTGCGTTTCACCCGGCCGATCACCAGCAGCCCCTTCGTGCTGGTCACCCGTTCCGGCGCCGATGGCCTCGGCGAGTCGGTGGGGGACCTGTCCGGTCGCGTGCTCGCCCTGGGGCGCGGCCATGTGGCGCGGGAGGCGATCCGCCGTGCCTTCCCCAAGGCGGAACTGGTGGAACCCGGTTCGACCCTGGATGCCTTGCACAGTGTCGACACCGGCCGCGCCGATGCCGCGCTGGTGGGGCTTCCGGTGGCCCGCTATTACCTGGTGCGGATGTTCCAGGGCCGCCTGGCCATCGCCCAGGTGGCGCCGGTGGGGCCGGCCACGGCCAACTTCGCGGTGCGTCGGGGCGATACCGAGCTGCAGGCGATCCTCGACCGGGCGCTGGCCGAGCTGTCGCCCGACGAACTGGCCGCCACGGCCAACCGCTGGCGCGGCATGCCGGGCATGAGCCCGCAGACCTGGCGCGACTACGGTGTGCTCATCCAGCGAATCATCATCGGTGCGGCGGTGCTCCTGCTGCTGGTGCTGGCCTGGGTGCTGCACCTGCGGCGCCAGGTGCGCCGGCGCCAGCTCGCCGAGCGCCAGTTGCAGGATGAGCTGCGCTTCATCGAAACCTTGATCGACAGCATGCCGCCGCCGGTCTACGTGCGGGACACCGAAGGGCGCCTGCTGTCGTGCAACCGCAGCTACCTGCAGACCCTGGGCCTGCCCCGCGAGGCGGTGATCGGCCTGACGGTGACCGAACTGCCGGTGGATTTCCCGGACGCCGCCGAATTCCACCAGCGTCAGCTGCAGGCGATTGCCGAAGGACAGCTGCAGCGCTCGGTGCATGAGCTGTCCCTGGGCGGTCGCACCCTGTGGATCGAGCACTGGATCCAGCCCTTCCAGGATTCCACCGGGGTCACCCGTGGAGTGATCTGCGGCTGGCTGGACCTCACCGAGCACCACAACCTGGTGCTGGAGCTGGAAGCAGCGAAGAACATGGCTGACGCGGCCAGCCGCGCCAAGACCACCTTCCTCGCCACCATGAGCCACGAGATCCGCACGCCGATGAATGCGGTGATCGGCATCCTCGAACTGGCGCTCAAGCGCGCGGCCGACCGTCCCATCGACCCGGCCAGCATCGAGGTGGCCTACACCTCGGCGAAGGGTTTGCTGGAGCTGATCGGCGACATCCTCGACATCGCCCGCATCGAGTCCGGTCGGCTCAGCCTGTCACCGCGCCGGGCCAACCTGCGGGAGCTGGTGGAGTCGGTGGCGCGGGTGTTCGACGGTCTGGCGCGGCAGAAGGGGCTGGTGCTGAACCTGGACATCGATGGCGGCATCCAGGGCGATGTGCTGGTGGATGGCATGCGCTTCAAGCAGGTGCTGTCCAACCTGGTCAGCAACGCCATCAAGTTCACCCGTGAAGGCAGCGTCAGCGTGCGCATCCATGGCGAGGACGGCGAGTCCGACCAGTTGCACGTCTACCTCAGCGTGGTGGACACCGGCATCGGCATCGACCCGGCGGACCAGGCGCGCCTGTTCCAGCCCTTCGAGCAGGTGCAGCGCAGCACCGGGGCGATGGAAGGGGCAGGGCTGGGGCTGGTGATCTGCCGCTCGCTCTGCGAAATGATGGGCGGCCGCCTGACCCTGGACAGCGCCCTCGGGCGCGGCACCCGGGTGGATGTGGAGTTGCGCCTGCTGCGGCTCGACCCGATCCCGCTGATGGAAATCGCCCGCCAGGAGGAGGCCCAGGCCCGGCGGAGGCTGAAAGTGCTGGTGGTGGACGACCACCCGGTGAACCGGCAGATCCTTGCCCAGCAGCTCGCCTACCTGGGCCACACAGTGGTGGAGGCGGCGGACGGAGTGGATGCCCTGGCGCGCTGGCGCGAGCAGCCCTTCGACGTCGTTGCCACCGACTGCCACATGCCACGCATGAACGGGGCAGACCTGGCCCGCGCCATCCGCGAGGACGAGCGCAAGCAGGGGCGCGTGCCGGTCCTGATCCTCGGTCTGACCGCCGACGCCCAGCAGGAAGAAGTGGAGCGCGGCCTCAAGGCCGGTATGGACGATTGCCTGGTCAAGCCCATCGGGCTGGACCTGCTGGAGGAAAAGCTCGGCGGTGCCCCGGGCGCCTCACCCGCGCCGGTCGAGCCGCCGGCGGGGGAGGCTGCGGCGCTGTTCGACCTGAGCCCCCTGGCACCCTTGACCGGCGGCGACCCGGGCCTGGCGGTGAACCTGCTGCGGGAGTTGCTCAACACCAACCGACGCGACCTCGCCGCGCTGGAAGAGCAGCTGCGCCAGCACGACGCCTCGGCGCTGTTCGAGCTGGCCCATCGGCTCAAGGGCGCGGCGCGGGTGATCAAGGCCACCCAGGTGATCGAGGCCTGCGAGTACCTGTCGCGGGCCAGCGTGGTGGAACGGCCGCGCACCGAGGCCCTCGAGGCTGGCGTGGAGGCTGTGCGACGGGCCCTGGACGCCCTGGAGCGTGGCCTGCTCCAGCAGATGCCGGAGCTTCAGTGAAGCGTCGGGTGCTCTACCAGCAGGCGGTCGAAGTCCGGGCGGGCCAGCGGTCGGGAGAAGAGGAAGCCCTGGCCTTCGGTGCAGCCCAGGGACAGCAGGCGTTCGCGCTGCTGGCGGGTCTCGATGCCTTCGATGATCAGGCTGATGTCCATGGCCTTGGCCAGCGCCACCGCGCTGCTGATCACCGCGCCGCTGCGGGGCTGGCTGGTGAGCTTGCGGGCGAAACCGGCGTCCAGCTTCACCTGGCTGAAGGGCAGGTCGCAGAGGCGGTCGAGGGAGGAGTAGCCGGTGCCGAAGTCGTCCATCGACAGGCCGCAACCCATCATGCGCAAGCGAACGAGGTTCTCCAGGCTGGTGGTCGGGGCGCTGAACAGGCCGGTCTCGGTGACTTCGAAGGTGATGCCATCGGCGGGCAGGCCGGCTTCTTCCAGGTATTCGCGGACCCGCTCGGGGAGGGCGTTGTCGCTCAGTTGGCCGGGCTGGAGGTTGAAGGCGATGTTCAGCGAACGGCCCTCGCGAGCGAGGCAGCGCTGCAGTTCCAGGCCCTGGCGGAAGATCTGCCAGAACATGCGGTTGATCAGGCCGTGGGCCTCCATCATCTGCAGGAACTGCGCGGGCATCAGCACGCCGTGCTGCGGGTGGCGCCAGCGGGCCAGGGCTTCGGCACCGATCAGTTCGCCGCTGCGCAGGTCCACCTTGGGCTGGAACCAGGCTTCGAACTGGCCCAGTTCCAGGCCTTCCAGCAGTTCGTCGCGGGAGGGCAGTTCGAGGACTTCCGGCTTGCCCAGCCCACGGGCCTGGTTGGCTTCGTAGCGGGCCAGCAGTTGCGCGGCCCGCTCGATGTCGAAGGGCTTGCCCAGGTCACCCAGGCATTCCAGCCCGAGGGTGCGGATCATCGACTGGGTGGCCTGGCGCAGGGGCGCTTCCACGGCGCTGCTGAGGATCACCGAGCGCACCGCGCCGGAGTGGCTGGCGTGGCGGAGGAAGGCCAGGCCGTCCATGCCCGACATGCGCAGGTCGCACAGCACGACATCGACGCCGCCGCAGCTCTGCAGTTCGGCCAGGGCGCTGGCGCCGTCGCCGGCCTGGTGGATGCGCTGGACCCCCAGTTTCTGCAAGGCGGTGACGGCGATCAGGCGCTGGAAGGGTTCGTCTTCCAGAACCAGAATGCTGATGTTCTTCATGGCGAGGGCTCGGTTGGCAAAAAGTCCGGCCACGTTACGCAGGCAGTCCAAGTGCAGCTAGGCGAAGCGTCGGTAGCGTTTGTAGGAAATTTCATCTGTGGCACGACTGTGTCACAGTTTTTTCGGGGCTCCCCCGAGCCGTGGTCCAACGCGAGGTCGCAAGTATGAGAACAGCCCTGATCGTCGATGATCACCCGGTGATCCGCATGGCGGTGCGCATGCTCCTGGAGCGCAACGGGCTCGAGGTGGTGGGCGAGGCCGACAACGGCGTCGATGCCGTGCAGCTGGTGCGCCAGCACGAGCCGGACGTGGTCATCCTCGACATCGGCATTCCCCGCCTGGACGGCCTCAACGTCATCAGTCGCATCCGCTCGCTCGGGCTCGACAGCCATGTGCTGGTGCTCACCTCATTGCCCGCCGAGGGCTTCTGTCAGCGCTGCCTGCAGGCGGGGGCACGGGGCTTCGTGGGCAAGGAGGAGGACTTGCAGAACCTGGTGATCGCCATCAACTCCATCAGCGCCGGTTTCACCTTCTTCCCCGCCGATGTACTGCCGGTGGGGCAGGGCACGCCGGCCAGCGAGCAGGAGTTGGTGGGGCGTTTGTCCAACCAGGAGCTGATGGTGCTGCAGTACCTGGCGTCCGGCCTCGGTAACAAGGAAATCGCCGAGCGCATGCTGCTCAGCAACAAGACCGTGAGCACCTACAAGAGCCGCATCCAACAGAAGCTCAACCTCGCCTCGCTCCTCGAACTCATCGAGTTCGCCCGCCGCAACGACCTGAGCGCGCGGCAGTAGTAGCCCTTCTGCTTCGATCCTCTCCCTCCTGGTGCCCGTTCGGGCGCTCCCTCTGGGGGGCTGAGGTCGGCCTCGGAAAAAGTTTCAGATCCAGGTGAAATTTCCTACGGCTCGCATGGGTCGGGGACTCCATTCCCGCCGTGAGGGCATCGATATCATTGCGCTCGCCACGCTGAAGTGCGATGCGGTTCTCATTGCGAGAGCCGAAAGTGCTCAGTTCTGGTTCCGACTTTTGAGGTCACCCCCCCCCTTTGATTCGGCGCGTGGAACCAGGCGCCATTCAGGAGAGCTAAATGAAAAAGTTCCTCACCGCTGGCGCGGCCCTGGTCGGTTTCGGCCTGAGCAACCTGGCCCTGGCAATCGACGGCACCATCACCATCACCGGTGAGGTGTCCAGCAAGACCTGCACCATCGAAAGCCCTACGCTCAACCAGACCGTCGCACTGGCACCGGTTTCCCAGAGCTCCCTGGCTCCGGGGCAAAATGCCGGCTTCAAGCCCTTCGCGATCGCGGTGTCCAACTGCACCGTGGGTGCCAAGGTCAGAGCCAACTTCGAGATTGGCCCGAACGTCGACCCCGCCAACGGCACCCTGAAGAACGAGCTCAGCGGCGCTGATGCTTCCAACGTCGCCATCCAGTTGTTCAACAAAGATCAACAGGCCATCAACCTGGCTACTGGCGCTAACAACATTGAGGAGATCATTGGCGCCAACCAACAGGCCGCGCTTGGCTTCTTCGCCGCGTACCTCGCCCCCGTGGGCGAAGACGTGAAGCCTGGTCAGGTGAGTACCAAAGTCACCTACACCATGAGCTACGAGTAAATATCCTCCTGCTCGCCCGGGACTCCCCCGGGCGAGTTGCCTCTACGGTACTCCCTATGTCCCTGCGCTTTTCATCCATGCGATGGCTGCTGGCTGTCGGCACCTTGTTGTTCGTCTCCGTTGCCCATGCCGGCATCGTGGTCAATGGCACCCGGTTCATCTATCCCGCAAAGCAGCAGGAGATCGGCGTACGGGTCAGCAATGACGGCGACCAACCTTCGCTGGTGCAGGTGTGGGTCGACCGCGGCGATCCCGAGATCCGCCCCGAGAATGCCGAGGCACCTTTCGTCATGACGCCGCCCCTGTTCCGTGTTGATCCCGGCAAGGGCCAGAGCGTTCGGGTTGCCTTCACCGGCGAGTCGCTGCCCAAGGATCGCGAGAGCGTCTTCTGGCTGAACCTTCTGGATGTGCCGCCCATGCCCAGTGAGGACGGCAACTACATGCAGTTCGCCATTCGCACCCGGGTCAAGCTGTTCTACCGCCCCGAGGGGCTGCCGGGCCGCCCGGACCGCGCCATCGAGCAGGTGGCCTGGAGCCTGGCCAGCATCGACGGCAAGCCTGTGCTCAGGGCCACCAACCGCAGTGCCTACAACGTGTCCTTCGGCGATATCGCCCTGCGTGCCAACGGCCGCGACTACAAGGCTGGCAGCGGCATGGTCGGGCCCTTCGGCAGCCACGACTTCCCGGTTACCGGGTTGTCCGGCATGCCGGCATCCGGTCGCGTGGTGCTGCAGTGGATCAACGACTACGGCGCCAGCGTCGGTCAGGAGAGCAGCCTGGACAAGTAGGTCCGGGCATTAGTCGCCATTTTCTTTACACGAATCCCAAGGAGCATCGCGCTGGTCGATGCGAGGTGTACCCATGACTTCGCTTCCCGATACGGATGCCGTTGGCCTCACAAGGGCCTTACTCCCGGGCGGTCAGCGGCGGTGCCCTGTCGTACGCCCACACCTGTTGGCTTTTGCCGTGGCCATGGCCTCGCTCGGGGGGGCGATGGGCCTCGTCGATGCGGACGAATTGCCCAATAGCCCTCGCTTTGCGGCCTTCAACCCTGACTTCCTGTTCAATGGCTCGGGGCAGGGTGAAGCGGTGGACCTGTCCCGCTTCAGCCGCGGCACCGTGCTGCCGGCGGGCACCTATCGGCTGGACATCCTCCTCAACGAGCGCTGGATAGGCCGCCAGGAAGTCCGTCTGCAGGACGACAAGGACGCGCCCAACGGCGCCCGGGTCTGCTTCACCCCGACCCAGCTTGGCACCATCGGCCTCGACCTGGACAAGCTGCCGGACCCGGCGGCCGCCCGCGCGAAGCTGGAAAGCGAGGAGTGCCTGGACCTGACGCAACTGGTGCCGTCCTCCAGCGTCAACGTCGATCTGTCCGAACTCAGCACCTACCTCAGCGTCCCCCAGGCCTACCTTGGGCGGCAGGTGCGCGGTGAGGTGGACCCCCGGGACTGGGATCGTGGCGTCACTGCCGGTTTCATCGGCTACAGCGCCAACCTCTACCGGAACCACACCGACAGTGGCGATACCCAACAGCTCAGCATCGGGCTCAACAACGGCATCAACCTGGGCGACTGGCGTCTGCGTACCAATGGCAACTACAGCCGCTCCAGCTCGTCGGGCGCCCCGTCGCGCAGCCACTACAGCAACAGCAGCACCTACGTGCAACGGGACCTGACCGGCATCCGTTCGCAACTGACCGTGGGTGACTACTACACGCCGGGCGAGCTATTCGACAGCGTGCCCTTCCGGGGCGTGCAGGTGGGCTCGGACGACCGCATGCTGCCCGACGCCCTGCGCGGTTATGCACCGGTCATCCGCGGCGTGGCGGAGACCAACGCCAAGGTCACCATCCGCCAGGGTGCGTCGATCCTCCACGAGACCACGGTCTCCCCCGGACCGTTCAGCATCGAGGATCTCTACGACTCGGGCTACTCCGGCGACCTGGAGGTCACCGTGACCGAGGCGGACGGCCGCCAGCGCACCTTCCTCGTGCCTTACGCTTCCGTGGCCCAGTTGCTGCGCCCGGGCATGTCGCGCTTCAGCGTCACGGCCGGCGAGTACCGCAACGACTCGGCCGAGCGCGTCCCGCGCTTCGTCCAGGGCACCTACCAGCGCGGCATCTCCAACGACTGGAGTGCCTACACCGGCAGCATCATTGCCGAGAAGTACATGGCGGTTCAGGGTGGCGTGGCCCTGAGTACCGGCATGGGCGCCCTGGCACTGGACGTGACCCAGTCGCAGGTCAAGGAGTCCCCTCTGCGCACCGAGGACTCGACGCCCAAGGGCGGCCGCAGCTACCGGATGACCTACTCGAAGCTGGTGGACGCGACCCAGACCAACTTCACCATGGCGGCCTATCGCTTCTCCAGTCGCGGCTACCTGAGCTTCAGCGACTACGCCCAGGCTTACGGTAATCCCCAGGGCGGACTCTATCGCCAGCGCAGCCGCTTCCAGGTGAGTGCCACGCAACCCCTGCCGGGGGAAATGGGCAGCCTCTACCTGAGCGGCTCGTCGCAGAAGTACTGGGACGCCTCGCGCAAGGGCGACATGACCTTCCAGGGCGGCTACTCCAACAGCTACCGCTGGGGCTCCATGAGCCTGTCGGTGGGGCGTACCCGCATGGGCGAGGGGTACGAGAACCAGTACATGATGAGTTTCAACATCCCCATCGGCGATGTAGGTCGTTCCGCCAGCCTCAGCACGTCGGTCAACTACGCCAAGGGCCGGAGCAGCACCCAGGCCAGCCTGAGCGGCTCCCTCGGGGAACAGTCCCAGGCCAGCTACAGCCTCTATGGCTCCACCAGTCGCGACCAGGGCGAGCGCTTCAACAACACTGGTGGCAGCTTCAACTACCGTGCCTCCGCCGTGGCCCTTAACGCCGGGCTGAGCAAGGGCACTGGCTACCGCCAGGAAAACCTCGGCGCGATGGGCACCATCGTGCTCCACCCGGGGGGCGTCAACTTCACCCAGACCCAGGGCGAAACCCTCGCCATCATCGAGGCCAAGGGCGCCCAGGGTGCCTATGTGTCGAACGATGCCGGGACGCGGATTGCCGGCAATGGCTACGCCGTGGTCGGTGGGCTGTCCCCGTATCGGCAGAATCAGGTGGTGATCGACCCGGCCGGGCTGTTCCGCAACGTGGAGCTGCAGGTCACCGAGCAGTCGGTGGCGCCCCGCCATGGCGCGGTGGTCATGCTCAACTACCCGACCATCAGCGGCATCCCGGTGCTGTTGAAGATCGTGCGGGACAACGGCGAGAACCCGCCGCTGGGCTCCGAAGTGCTCGATGCCGACGGCAAGAGCCTGGCGATGGTGGGGCAGGCGGGCCGTGCGTTCCTGAGGGGGCTGGATCCGACCGGATCGCTGGTGGTGCGTTGGGGCAGCGACCCCGACAAGCGTTGCACCTTCGAGTACCGGCTGCCGGAAGCAGACCCGGATGATCTCAATTACCAGCAGTTGGAAGTTCGCTGTATCACCCGTACCGGGCGTTCCGAGGTCGCGTTCGCCGACTGACGCCTGGGCTACCTGAACGCTTTTCCTCATCGGGGCCGGTCTTTACCGGCCCTGTCTTTTTCTGCGCGTCCGAACTGACTCAGTTGAAGGTGACGGTGATGATCCCGCCCTTGCGGCCCGAGCGGGTCGTGACGGGCTTCATCGCCACGCTCTGGGTCTGGGCGACGCCTGCACAGGCCGAGTCATGGAAGGGATCGGTCGGGGTGCGCGGGCTGATTCCATTGGCGCGTCCCACATTGTTCTGCCAGACACTTGTAGGAACGCTGCACATGTCTTTTACGATTCGGCCCTGAAAAGTGATCTGACCACGAGCAGGTTCGGTGGCATTGGCTTGGGCAGCGCCCAGGGCCAGGAAAAGGGCGACGGCGGAGAGACTCAGTATTTTTTTCATGTTTAGGGCTCCTCACAGACATGACCTGAGTAAAAATCAGCGCGCTCCTACAATCCAGTTTTTTGCTGTCCTCTTTTTCTGTAGGCGACCTCGGGTGGGACGCCCTTGCGTCACAGTTCCATTTGCGACTGCCGATATTTTGTGACCACGTTCATTTCGTGGTCCTCGTCAGAAATTTCCTATATGGATCTTTCGTCCCTTAGAGGCCACAATCGGGCAGTCATCCCGCCGCAGGCACACTGCAAAAGCACCTCTGCTCCACCCGCCTCGCACACACGGCCAAGCCCCCTCGTTCAGCACCGACAGCCTTCATTTGCCTTTTCCGCCCCTGCACGGGGGGTGGAGTGGTTTTCTGCGGGCATGAAAAAGGCCCATCGCACTGGCGCGATGGGCCATATAAAAAAGCCCCCGTCAGGGCCGACGACCTGACGGGGGCGAGCGGTGTCCCTGACGGGACCTCAGTGTGTTGCTTTCAGCGCCGGGAGCGTTTGCAGGCCAGCGCCGCGTAGAGCATGAGCAGGATGAGGAATCCCAGGCTCAGGGACATGTCGCTTACTCGGCGCCGACCTGGCGCAGCTTGGTGGCCGGGGTGTCGCCCAGGTTGTTGAGCATCCGCTCGCTGTACCAGTCGAGGAAGTTGATCACGCCGAACTCGTAGGTCTTCGAGTAGGGGCCGGGCTGGTAGGCGGAGGAGTTGATGCCGCGCTGGTTCTCCTCGGCCAGGCGACGGTCCTGGTCGTTGGTGGCGTCCCACACCTCGCGCAGGCGCGCCACGTCGTAGTCCACGCCTTCCACCGCGTCCTTGTGCACCAGCCACTTGGTGGTGACCACGGTCTCCTGCGGGCCGATGGGCCACACGGTGAAGACGATCATGTGGTCGCCCATGCAGTGGTTCCAGGAGTGCGGCAGATGGAGGATGCGCATGGAGCCCAGGTCCGGGTTCTGGATGCGGCCCATCAGTTTCTTGCTGCCCTGCTTGCCGTCCATGGTCATGGACACGGTGCCTTCGAGCAGCGGCATGCGCACGATGCGGTTGCGCAGGCCGAAGCTGGCGTGGGCATAGGGGATCTTCTCCGCGTCCCAGGCCCGGGTGCAGGCGGCCACCTGATCCTTGAAGGCCTGGCTGGCGCGCGGGTCGGTCACGTCGTCCCACTCCAGCAGGGTGTTGAGCAGCTCCGGGTGCGAACCACTGCAGTGGTAGCACTCGCGGTTGTTCTCCATCACCAGCTTCCAGTTGGCGGCTTCACGCAGGGTGGTTTGCACGGCCACCTTGGTGTTCTCCATATCGTAGGGCTCCATGTAATGGGCCAGCGTGGAGAGGAAGTCGTCGATGGCCGGCGGGTTCTCCGCCAGGCTGATGAAGATGTAGCCACCGGCGGTCTTCACGTGCACCGGCTTCAGGCCGTACTGCTTCATGTCGAAGTCGGCGCCCATCTCGGTGCCGGCGAACAGCAGGCGGCCGTCCAGTTCGTAGGTCCACTGGTGGTAGGGGCAGACCAGCTTGGCCACCTTGCCCTTGTCGCTGACGCACAGGCGCGAACCGCGGTGGCGGCAGACGTTGTGGAAGGCATGGACCTGGCCTTCGGCGCCGCGCAGGACGATCACCGGGTTGTCTCCCACCTGCAGGGTCAGGTAGTTGCCCTTGGCCGGGATCTCGCAGGTCATGCCGGCGATCAGCCACTCCTTGTGGAAGATCTCCTGCATGTCGAGCTGGAACAGGCGCTCGTCGTTGTAGAACGGCTGGGGCAGCGAGAAGGTGTGGTCGCGCTCCTTGAGCATGGCGGCCGTGGCCTTGCGTGCGGGTTCGAGCGGGTCGACCAGGCTCAGGGGGGAAGTGACGTCCATCGGTAACTCCTCAAAAGGCTGGTCGCACCGGCGACCGCCGCAATGGGTGGCTGATTCGGTTGTCACGCAAGGCGGCGTGACGTGCCCCTCTGTTCTCCCTGGCCGACTGCAGGCCCTGCTGCGGATACGAGGGTGGTTTTTCGAAAAGCCTCGTGTTCTGGCTGGGGCCGAGTGTGCTGTCGCCATGGGGCACGACCTTATCCACGGGCGACACGGCCGCATCCGTTTCCGACGCTCGAGCCCTTGTGGTTGCTGGCAGGTCGCGATGAGCATGCGAATGTCGCTGGCAGGTAAGTGGTGGGGATTTGCGTTCAGCAGAATCCGATCAAAGGCGCCGATCCACGGTGCGCGGAGATGCGTATGAGCAACAGCTTCCTGAACCCGGTGAACACCCAGACCTGGACCAACGGCCGCCACCTGGTGCGCTGCGTGAAGACCGTCCAGGAAACCTGGGACGTCCGCACCTTCTGCTTCATGGCCGACCAGCCGATCCTGTTCTTCTTCAAGCCCGGCCAGTTCGTCACCCTGGAGCTGGAGATCGACGGACAGCCGATCATGCGTTCGTACACCATCTCCAGCACGCCCTCGGTGCCCTACAGCTTCTCCATCACCATCAAGCGCGTGCCGGGCGGCAAGGTCTCCAACTGGCTGCACGACAACCTCAAGGAAGGCGATGTCCTCCCCGTGCACGGCCCGGTGGGGCTGTTCAACGCCATCGACCACCCCGCCGACAAGGTGCTCTACCTTTCCGGCGGCGTCGGCATCACCCCGGTGATGTCCATGGCCCGCTGGTTCTTCGACACCAACGCCAACGTCGACATGGTCTTCGTCCACAGCGCCCGCACGCCGAAGGACATCATCTACCACCGCGAACTGCGCCACATGGCCTCGCGGATCGCCAACTTCAAGCTGCACCTGGTGGTGGAGCGCTACGACGCCGGCGAGACCTGGTCCGGCTACCGGGGCTACCTCAACGAAGCGATGCTGCACCTGATCGCCCCCGACTTCATGGAACGGGAGATCTTCTGCTGCGGCCCCACCCCCTACATGAGCGCGGTGAAGCGCCTGCTGCAGGCCAAGGGCTTCGACATGGCGCGCTACCACGAAGAGGCCTTCGGCCCGACGCCCCCCGAGGTGCGCGAAGAGGTCAAGGAACTGGCCGCCGAGGCTGCCGAGGCCGCGCCCGTGCCGGCCGCCGACCAGCACCTGGTGGAATTCAGCAGCACCGGCAAGAGCATCCGCGTCGCCCCGGGCGAGACCGTGCATTCCGCCGCCGCCAAGCTCGGCCTGCATATCCCCAAGGCGTGCGGCATGGGCATCTGCGGCACCTGCAAGGTGATGAAGACCGCCGGTGAGGTGGAGATGGAGCACAACGGCGGCATCACCGACGAAGACGTCGCCGAGGGCTACATCCTCTCCTGCTGCAGCGTGCCCAAGGGCGACGTCTGCATCGACTACTGAGTCCCCAGCATCGGCCTGTACGGAAAACGACCAGGGCCTGCAAAGCCACGTCGGGCGGGGCGCAGCGGGTTTCGCGAACAGCTTGTCCACAGGCTGGTCCACGGCATCTGTGGATCGGCCGCGTACCCTCGGGCCGCGCACGACACGGCTTCCAGCCGCTTGAGGTTCCACGGGAGCGGGCTGTTCAGGATTTGATCAGCGCGCTGAAAGCCTTGCCAGCCATGGGCTGCAGGTATCTATCCACAGGTCGGTCACAGCCTCCTGCACAGTGGGTGTGCATAGTCACCCCGCCGGTACCACGTTCCTGCTCGTAGGCTGACCTCCAGCCCAGATAGCGCGGGCGCCGTGGTGTCCGAGCAGGGGTGAACAGGTTGTCCACAGGCTTGCCCACCGTTATCGGGGAAAACTTGGGGCCGACGCCCCGTGGAACATCCAGAACCCGGCTGGGTCATCCAGTCATTTCGCGGCCTTCAGGCCTGGCTGAAAAATGAACGACCGGCTGGGCGCCACGTCTGGCAAAGGGTGTGGCGATCTATCCACAGGCAGTCGACAGGCCGGTGCACAGCAGCTGTGCATGAATGCACGGCAAGTTGCTGAAATAGAACGAAAAACAGGCGGAAGGCCGGGGCCGTTGCGGCGCCTGGCCTGGCGGGAGGGCTCCACGGCTTGTCCACAGGTTGATGCACCGTAATCGGGGACAAGTCGCGGAGCGGGGCGTCAGCCCTGGGCCATGGCAGCGCGGATGTCGGCGGCCAGTTCGCGTACCCGGGCTTCCTCGGTGTCCCAGGAGCACATGAAGCGAGCGCCACCGGCACCGATGAAGGTGTAGAAACGCCAGTTGCGCGCCCGCAGGTACTCCAGCGCCGCCTCGGACATCTGCAGGAACACCCCGTTGGCTTCCACCGGGAACATCAGGCTCACCCCCGGCACGTCCGCCACCAGCTCTGCCAGCAGCTGCGCGCAGCCGTTGGCGTGCTGTGCGTAGCGCATCCAGGCGTCGTCCTGCAGCAGGCCCACCCAGGGCGCCGAGAGGAAGCGCATCTTCGAGGCGAGTTGCCCGGCCTGCTTGCAGCGGTAGTCGAAGTCCTCGGCCAGGTCATGGTTGAAGAACAGGATCGCCTCGCCCACTGCCATGCCGTTCTTGGTACCGCCGAAACACAGCACGTCGACGCCGGCCTTCCAGGTCAGCTCCGCCGGGGTGCAGCCGAGGAAGGCGCAGGCGTTGGAGAAGCGCGCGCCGTCCATGTGCAGGCGCAGGCCCAGCTCCTTGCACACCGCGCTGATGGCGCGGACTTCCTCCGGGCGATAGACGGTGCCCACTTCGGTGGACTGGGTCAGCGTCACCACGCGGGGTTTCGGGTAGTGGATGTCCTGGCGCTTGAGGGCGATCTCGCGCACCGCGTCGGGCGTCAACTTGCCTTGCTCGGTGCGGGCCAGCAGCAGCTTGGAACCGTTGGAGAAGAACTCCGGCGCGCCGCATTCGTCTGTCTCGACGTGGGCCGTCTCCGAGCAGATCACGCTGTGGTAGCTCTGGCACATCGAGGCCAGTGCCAGGGAGTTGGCCGCCGTGCCGTTGAAGGCGAAGAACACCTCGCAGTCGGTCTCGAACAGGCGGCGGAAGTGATCGGCGGCGCGCGCCGTCCAGCTGTCCTCGCCGTAGGCGCGCTCATGGCCCTGGTTGGCCTGGGCCATGGCGGCCCACACTTCCGGGCAGATGCCGGAGTAGTTGTCGCTGGCGAATTGCTGGGTCTTGTCGGTCATCGAAGGGTCCTTTCGGTGTGCCGCCCCGTGCGTAGGCGGCCGATGGGATGTAAGTTAACGCCAGCTTGGATGCACGGAAACGTGCTCAGGCGACATCTGTTTCCACCCAGGCGCTGTCCGGGCGCCTTCAGGAACTCCGAGCGGGCTTTGCGGCTCACAACAGAACCGCACCTGCCACGGGGCCGGACCCTGCCATCACCTGAGGAGTGTCACCGATGCGCTACACCCACCTGCTTGCCGTTGCCGCCACCCTTTCCGTCAGCCTGTCGGCCGCCGCCGCCCAATGGGGGCCGGGCGAGCGCGAGCGTTTCGTCCAGGACTGCGCCGCCGGCGCCCAGGCCCAGGTGGCCGGGGACAAACTGCAGAAATACTGCGGCTGTGCTGCCGACAAGGTCGGTGCCGAGTTCAGCCAGGCCGAGCTGGACGAGCTGAAGAACCAGACCACCCCGCTGCCCAAGCCCACCCACGAGCGCCTGATCAAGGTCACCAACCAGTGCCTGGCGCACCTCAACTGACCCCATCCCCCGGGCCTGGCCGCTGGCCGGGCCCTCTCCCCGCGTTCCGTATCCGCACGCCCGCGTAAAACCGACACGTCGCCCCTCGGGCGCTGCGTCTGCACGCGTCCGCTGTGCCTGTGGGTATCAGGGGCGGGCGGCGCTGACGAACCGGAGGTGGCGCCAGGCCGCAGGGGGAGGGGTCATTCGAAGACCGGGCGGAAGAAGCTGCGCTCGTAGCTGAGGATGCAGCGGGTCTGCTCCGCGTAGGCGAAGGCCGCCTGGCAGTCGGCGTCCTGCATCGACTGGGTGCGGTAGGTCTCGTAGGCGGCCAGGCTGGGGAAGGTGAACATCGCCATGGCGACGTTGTTGGCGCCCTCGGACGGCAGGAAGTAGCCATGGTGCTGGCCGCCGAACTTCTCCACCAGCGGAATCCACAGGCGCCCGTAGTGCTCGAACTCGGCGAGCTTGTAGGGATCGATGATGTAGCGCAGGTAGCAGGTGACCATGGGGCGTCCTTTTCATTGGGCGATTGCCTGGGAGCCGGCACGCTAGCCAGTGCCCGGGCGGCTTGTCCAGCGCGCCGGCATCCACAGCCTGTCCGGACCACTGTGCAGCGCTGTGGGCAAGTGGGGCACTGGACAACCTTTCCGCAAACCCTCAAAGGCCTCTTCAGGCGTGGGTCATGACGATCTATCCACAGGCTGTGAACAGGGCCGTGCACAGTTTCTGTGGGCAAGCACCGGCTGCAACCCGCTGATGCTGCTCAAGAAATGTACGAAGCCCGGGAGGCCTCACCGTGCCTGGTGTGGCGCCAGCGCTCTACAGGTTATCCACAGGGTGCTCCACGCTTTGTGGGGATCACCCACGTGTGTTCATCCATCGCCTCTCCGTCGCGCCGACGGCCATGTCCCGTGGCGTCATCTACTGTTCCCATCGCGTCGTCGCTTTTGGCAAAGACGGCGCGGCCTGGCACCGCCGCGCCCTGTCGCCCCGGAGGCAGGGTGGCCGCTGAAAGCGCCGTGTCGCGGGCCGGGTCGTTTGAGCATTTGGACGTCGTAAACAGGCAAGTCACCCCCCAGGCGTTTTCGCACAATCGGTCGCAACAGGCCCGGTCAGGCCGGAGATTCCGGCGCTGGCGCCCCCGGAGGAAACACCGGTGGGCGCTTGCCGCGATGGCTTCCGACCAGCCCCCCAAACCCCGTGCGACAGCCGCACCGCAGGAGATCAGCGATGTTCAGCAAGCAAGACCGAATCCAGGGCTACGACGACGAACTGTTCAGCGCGATGCAGGAAGAAGCGCACCGACAGGAAGACCACATCGAGCTGATCGCCTCCGAGAACTACACCAGCCAGCGGGTGATGGAAGCCCAGGGCAGCGGCCTGACCAACAAGTACGCCGAAGGCTACCCGGGCAAGCGCTACTACGGCGGTTGCGAATTCGTCGACAAGGTGGAGCAGCTGGCCATCGACCGCGCCAAGCAGCTGTTCGGCGCCGACTACGCAAACGTCCAGCCGCACTCCGGCTCCTCCGCCAACAGCGCCGTCTACCTGGCCCTGCTCAATGCTGGCGACACCCTGCTGGGCATGAGCCTGGCCCACGGCGGCCACCTCACCCACGGCGCCAAGGTGTCCTCCTCCGGCAAGCTGTACAACGCCGTGCAGTACGGCCTGGACCCGGCCACCGGCCTGATCGACTACGACGAAGTCGAGCGCCTGGCCGTGGAGCACAAGCCGAAGATGATCGTCGCCGGCTTCTCCGCCTACTCCAAGACCCTCGACTTCCCGCGCTTCCGCGCCATCGCCGACAAGGTCGGGGCGCTGCTGTTCGTCGACATGGCCCACGTCGCCGGCCTGGTGGCCGCCGGCCTGTACCCGAACCCGCTGCCTTACGCCGACGTGGTCACCACCACCACCCACAAGACCCTGCGCGGCCCGCGCGGTGGCCTGATCCTCGCGCGCAAGAACGAAGAGATCGAGAAGAAACTCAACTCCGCCGTGTTCCCCGGCGCCCAGGGCGGCCCGCTGATGCACGTCATCGCCGCCAAGGCCGTGTGCTTCAAGGAAGCGCTGGAGCCCGGCTTCAAGACCTACCAGGCCCAGGTCATCAAAAATGCCCAGGCCATGGCCAAGGTATTCATCGACCGTGGCTACGACGTGGTCTCCGGCGGCACCGACAACCACCTGTTCCTGGTCAGCCTGATCAAGCAGGGCCTGACCGGCAAGGACGCCGACGCCGCCCTTGGCCGCGCCGGCATCACCGTGAACAAGAACGCCGTGCCCAACGACCCGCAGTCGCCCTTCGTCACCTCCGGCGTGCGCATCGGTACCCCGGCCATCACCACCCGCGGTTTCAAGGAAGCCCAGTCCACCGAACTCGCCGGCTGGATCTGCGACATCCTCGACCACCTCGGCGACGCCGATGTGGAAGCCCAGGTGGCCCGGCAGGTGGCGGCGCTGTGCGCCGACTTCCCCGTCTACCGCTGATCCAGGAGTCCGAGCATGCAACGTTATTCCGGCTTCGGCCTGTTCAAGCACTCCCTGAGCCATCACGAGAACTGGCAGCGCATGTGGCGCAACCCCACGCCCAAGCCGGTCTATGACGTGATCGTGGTGGGCGGCGGTGGCCATGGCCTGGCCACGGCCTACTACCTGGCCAAGGAATTCGGCGTGAAGAACGTCGCGGTGGTGGAGAAGGGCTGGCTGGGCGGCGGCAACACCGCGCGCAACACCACCATCGTCCGCTCCAACTACCTGTGGGACGAGGCGGCGCACCTCTACGAGCACGCCATGAAGCTGTGGGAAGGCCTGTCCCAGGACCTGAACTACAACGTGATGTTCTCCCAGCGTGGCGTCTACAACCTCTGCCACACCCTGCAGGACATGCGTGACGCCGAGCGCCGCGTCAGTGCCAACCGCCTCAACGGTGTGGACGGCGAACTGCTGAACGCCCGCCAGGTGGCCGAGGAGATCCCCTACCTGGACTGCAGCAAGAACACCCGCTACCCGATCCTCGGCTCCACCGTGCAGCGCCGGGGCGGCGTGGCCCGCCACGACGCCGTGGCCTGGGGCTTCGCCCGCGCCGCCGACGCCCTGGGCGTCGACCTGCTGCAGAACACCGAAGTGATCGGCTTCCGCAAGCAGGATGGCGCGGTGATCGGCGTCGAGACCAACCGCGGCTTCATCGGCGCCAAGCGCGTCGGCGTGGTCACCGCCGGCAACTCCGGGCACATGGCCAAGCTCGCCGGCTTCCGCCTGCCGCTGGAGTCCCACCCGCTGCAGGCCCTGGTGTCCGAGCCGATCAAGCCGATCATCCACAGCGTGATCATGTCCAACGCCGTGCACGGCTACATCAGCCAGTCCGACAAGGGCGACCTGGTCATCGGCGCCGGCATCGACGGCTACAACGGCTACGGCCAGCGCGGCTCCTACCCGACCATCGAGCACACCCTGCAGGCCATCGTCGAGATGTTCCCGGTGCTGTCGCGCGTACGCATGAACCGCCAGTGGGGCGGCATCGTCGACACCACCCCCGACGCCTGCCCGATCATCGCCAAGACACCGGTGAAGAACCTGTTCTTCAACTGCGGCTGGGGCACCGGCGGCTTCAAGGCCACCCCCGGCTCGGGCAACGTCTTCGCCGCCAGCCTGGCCGCCGGCGAGATGCACCCGCTGGCCAAGCCCTTCTCCATCGAACGTTTCCACAACGGCGCACTGATCGACGAGCACGGCGCCGCTGCCGTGGCTCACTAAGGAGACCCGCCATGCTGCACATCTTCTGTCCCCATTGCGGCGAGCTGCGCTCCGAAGAGGAATTCCACGCCAAGGGCCAGGCGCACATCCCGCGCCCGCTGGACCCGGGCGCCTGCACCGACGAGGAGTGGGGCGACTACATGTTCTTCCGCGACAACCCCCGTGGCCTGCACCACGAGCTGTGGGTCCACGCGGCCGGCTGCCGTCGTTACTTCAACGTCACCCGCCACACCGTGACCTACGAAATCCTCGAAACCTACAAGATCGGTGAGAAGCCCAGCATCACCGAAGCCACCACCGGCGAGAAGAAAGCAGCGCCTGCAGGAGTAACGGCATGAGCCAGGTCAACCGCCTTCCCAAGGGGGGCCGCGTCCAGCGTGGCCAGCCCCTGACTTTCACCTTCAACGGCCAGAACTACCAGGGCTACGCCGGCGACACCCTCGCCTCGGCCCTGCTGGCCAACGGCGTGGACGTCGTCGGTCGCTCCTTCAAGTATTCCCGCCCGCGCGGCATCGTCGCCGCCGGTGCCGAAGAGCCCAATGCCATCCTCCAGCTGGGCTCCACCGAACAGGCCCAGGTGCCGAACATCCGCGCCACCCAGCAGGCCCTGTACGGCGGCCTGGTGGCCAGCAGCACCAATGGCTGGCCGAGCGTCAACACCGACCTGATGGGCATCCTCGGCAAGGTCGGCGGCGGCATGATGCCGCCCGGGTTCTACTACAAGACCTTCATGTACCCGCAGAACCTGTGGCTGACCTACGAGAAGTACATCCGCAAGGCCGCCGGCCTGGGCCGCTCGCCCACCGAAGTGGACCCGGACATCTACGACCACCTCAACCAGCACTGCGACGTGCTGGTGGTCGGTGCCGGCCCCGCCGGCCTGGCTGCCGCCCTGGCGGCCGGCCGTAGCGGCGCCCGCGTGATCCTCGCCGACGAGCAGGAAGAGTTCGGCGGCAGCCTGCTGGACACCCGCGAAACCCTGGACGGCAAGCCCGCCGCCGAATGGGTCGCCAAGGCCCTGGCCGAGCTGGCCAGCCTGCCGGAGGTGACCCTGCTGCCGCGCGCCACGGTGAACGGCTACCACGACCACAACTTCCTCACCATCCACCAGCGCCTCACCGACCACCTGGGTGAAGTCGCCCCCCGTGGGCAGGCGCGCCACCGCGTCCACCGCGTGCGCGCCAAGCGCGTGGTGCTGGCCGCCGGCGCCCACGAGCGGCCGCTGGTGTATGCCAACAACGACGTCCCCGGCAACATGCTGGCCGGTGCCGTCTCCACCTACGTCAACCGCTACGGCGTGGCCCCCGGCCGCGAACTGGTGCTGTCCACCAACAACGACTACGCCTACCGCGTGGTGCTGGACTGGCTGGACGCCGGGCAGAAAGTGGTCGCCGTCGCCGATGCCCGCAGCAATCCGCGCGGCGCCTGGGTCGAGGAGGCCCGCGCCCGTGGCGTGCGCATCCTCACCGGCAGCGCCGTGGTCGAGTGCCGTGGCAGCAAGCGCGTCACCGGTGCCCGCATCTGCGCCATCGACGTCAAGGGCCACCGCGTCACCAGCCCCGGCGAAGTGGTGGACTGCGACCTGATCGTCAGCTCCGGCGGCTACAGCCCCGTGGTGCACCTGGCCTCCCACCTGGGCGGCAAGCCCACCTGGCGTGAAGACATCCTGGCCTTCGTGCCCAGCGAGGGCGGCTTCCAGAAGCGCCTGTGCGCCGGTGCCGTGAACGGCGTCTTCGGCCTCGGCGACGTCCTCGCCGACGGCTACGAGGCCGGTGCCAAGGCCGCTGCCGAAGCCGGCTTCAAGCCGGTGGAAGGCGTCGTGCCCAAGGCCGCCATCCGTCACGAGGAGCCCACCCTGGCGCTGTTCCAGGTGCCCCACGACAAGTCCACCGCCCGTGCGCCGAAGCAGTTCGTCGACCTGCAGAACGACGTCACCGCCGCCGGCATCGAACTGGCCACCCGCGAGGGCTTCGAATCGGTCGAGCACGTCAAGCGCTACACCGCGCTGGGCTTCGGCACCGACCAGGGCAAGCTGGGCAACATCAACGGCCTGGCCATCGCCGCCCGTTCGATGGGCATCAGCGTCGCCGAGATGGGCACCACCATGTTCCGCCCGAACTACACCCCGGTGACCTTCGGCGCCGTGGCCGGGCGTCACTGCGGCCACCTGTTCGATCCCAAGCGCTACACCGCCATGCACAGCTGGCACCTGGCCCAGGGCGCCGAGTTCGAGGACGTCGGCCAGTGGAAGCGCCCCTGGTACTTCCCGAAGAACGGCGAGGACCTGCACGCCGCCGTGGCCCGCGAATGCAAGGCCGTGCGCGAGAGCGTGGGCATCCTCGATGCCTCCACCCTCGGCAAGATCGACATCCAGGGCCCGGACGCCCGTGAGTTCCTCAACCGCGTCTACACCAACGCCTGGACCAAGCTGGACGTGGGCAAGGCCCGCTACGGCCTGATGTGCAAGGAAGACGGCATGGTCTTCGACGACGGCGTCACCGCCTGCGTCGGCGACAACCACTTCATCATGACCACCACCACCGGCGGCGCCGCCCGCGTCATGGAGTGGCTGGAGCTGTACCACCAGACCGAGTGGCCGGAGATGAAGGTGTACTTCACCTCGGTCACCGACCACTGGGCCACCATGACCCTGTCCGGCCCCAACAGCCGCAAGCTGCTGGCCGAGGTCACCGACATCGACCTGGACAAGGACGCCTTCCCCTTCATGAGCTGGAAGGAAGGCAAGGTGGGGGGCGTGCCGGCGCGGGTGTTCCGCATCTCCTTCACCGGCGAGCTGTCCTATGAAGTGAACGTGCAGGCCGACTACGCCCTGGGCGTGTGGAAGCAGCTGATCGAGGCCGGCAAGAAGTACAACCTGACCCCCTACGGCACCGAGACCATGCACGTGCTGCGGGCCGAGAAGGGCTTCATCATCGTCGGCCAGGACACCGACGGCTCGGTCACCCCGGACGACCTGGGCATGGGCTGGTGCGTCGGCCGCAACAAGCCGTTCTCCTGGATCGGCTGGCGCGGCATGAACCGCGAAGACTGCCTGCGCGAGGACCGCAAGCAGCTGGTGGGCCTCAAGCCGCTGGACCCGAACAAGGTCCTGCCGGAAGGCGCGCAGCTGGTGTTCGATCCCAAGCAGTCCATCCCGATGAAGATGGTCGGCCACGTCACCTCCAGCTACATGAGCGCCAGCCTCGGCCATGCCTTCGCCCTGGCCGTGGTCAAGGGCGGCCTCAAGCGCATGGGCGAGCGGGTCTTCGCCCCCCTGGCCGATGGCAGCGTGATCGAAGCCGAAATCTGCAGCTCCGTGTTCTATGACCCGAAAGGGGATCGCCAGAATGTCTAACGTCAACGTCTACGAACAACGCCCGGGCAACATCCAGGGCGAGTCGCCCCTGCACCACGCCGGCCTCGACGAGCTGGCGCGCAAGGGCAAGGCCAGCGCCGGAGTCGTGCTGCGCGAGAAGAAGCTGCTGGGCCACCTGGTGATCCGTGGCGAAGCCAGCGACCCGGCCTTCGCCGGCGGCGTGCACAAGGCCCTGGGCCTGGAGCTGCCGGTGGCGCTGACCCTGGTGGCCAACGGTGACACCTCGCTGCAGTGGCTGGGCCCGGACGAGTGGCTGCTGATCGTCCCTGGTGGCCAGGAGTTCGCCACCGAGCAACGCCTGCGCGAGGCGCTGGACGGCCAGCACATCGCCGTGGTCAACGTCAGCGGCGGCCAGACCCTGCTGGAATTGAGCGGGCCGAAGGTGCGCGAGCTGCTGATGAAGTCCACCTCCTACGACGTGCACCCGAGCAATTTCCCGGTGGGCAAGGCGGTGGGCACCCACTTCGCCAAGGCCACGGCGGTGATCCGCCACACCGGCGAGGACACCTGGGAACTGGTGGTGCGCCGCAGCTTCTCCGACTACCTCTGGCTCTGGCTGCAGGACGCCAGCGCCGAGTACGGGCTGGCGATCAAGGCGTGAGATGGAGGGTGGACGGCACCGTTGCCGTCCACCCGCAGGCCAGCGCAGGTGGAGGGGTGAAGCGTTCTCCCCCCTGCGCCCCCTGACAGCACGGATTACCGAGGCCCCGACATGAGCCGCACCCCCGATACCTGGATCCTCACCGCCCACTGCCCCAGCGTGCTCGGCACGGTGGACGCGGTGACCGGCTACCTGTTCGAGCAGCGCTGCTACGTCACCGAGCACCACTCGTTCGATGACCGGTTGTCCGCGCGCTTCTTCATCCGCGTCGAGTTCCGCCAGCCCGACGGCTTCGACGAGGCCGCCTTCCGTGCCGGCCTGGCCGCCCGCGTGGCACCCTTCGACATGCAGGTGGAGCTGACCCCGCCGGGCTACCGCGCCAAGGTGGTGATCATGGTCTCCAAGGCCGACCACTGCCTGCATGACCTGCTCTACCGCCAGCGCATCGGCCAACTGGCGATGGACGTGATGGCCGTGGTGTCCAACCACCCCGACCTGGAGCCGCTGGCCCGTTGGCACGGCATCCCTTACCACCACTTCCCCCTCGACCCCAACGACAAGCCCGCCCAGGAGCGGCGCGTGCTGCAGGTGATCGAAGACACCGGTGCCGAGCTGGTGGTGCTCGCCCGCTACATGCAGGTGCTGTCGCCCGAGCTGTGCCGGCGCCTGGATGGCTGGGCCATCAACATCCACCACTCCCTGCTGCCCGGTTTCAAGGGCGCCAAGCCCTACCACCAGGCCTACCAGAAGGGGGTCAAGCTGGTGGGTGCCACGGCCCACTACATCAACAACGACCTGGACGAGGGCCCGATCATCACCCAGGGCGTCGAACCGGTGGACCATGCCCACTACCCCGAGGACCTGGTGGCCAAGGGGCGTGACATCGAATGCCTGACCCTGGCCAAGGCGGTGGGCTACCACATCGAGCGCCGCGTGTTCCTCAACGCCAACCGCACCGTGGTGCTCTGAACCAGCAGACGTGGTCGGGCCTCGGCCCGGGCGCGTGCCAGACCCCGGACGTGCGTCCGGCTACAGATTTCGGCAGCCGCCCTGCCAGTTCCACCCGGCGGCTCCGGCAACAGACACAAGCTCCAGTACAAGGCCGCGTGGCCCAGGCCGCGCCTTTGTATCCACAACAACAAAGGAGATTCATGCATGTCTGGTAATCGTGGTGTCGTTTATCTCGGAGCGGGCAAGGTCGAAGTGCAGAAGATCGACTACCCGAAGATGCAGGACCCCCGTGGCAGGAAGATCGAGCACGGCGTGATCCTGAAGGTCGTCTCCACCAACATCTGCGGCTCGGACCAGCACATGGTGCGCGGCCGTACCACCGCCCAGGTCGGCCTGGTGCTCGGCCACGAAATCACCGGCGAGGTGGTGGAGAAGGGCAGCGACGTCGAGAACCTGAAGATCGGTGACCTGGTGTCCGTGCCCTTCAACGTCGCCTGCGGCCGTTGCCGCTCCTGCAAGGAGATGCACACCGGCGTCTGCCTGACCGTCAACCCGGCCCGCGCAGGCGGTGCCTACGGCTACGTCGACATGGGCGACTGGACCGGTGGCCAGGCCGAGTACGTGCTGGTGCCCTACGCCGACTTCAACCTGCTGAAGCTGCCCGAGCGCGACAAGGCGATGGAGAAGATCCGCGACCTGACCTGCCTCTCCGACATCCTGCCCACCGGCTACCACGGCGCCGTCACCGCCGGCGTCGGCCCGGGCTCCACCGTCTACGTGGCCGGTGCCGGCCCGGTGGGCCTCGCCGCTGCCGCCTCCGCCCGCCTGCTGGGCGCGGCCGTGGTCATCGTCGGCGACGTCAACCCGGTGCGCCTGGCCCACGCCAAGGCCGTCGGTTTCGAGATCGCCGACCTGTCCAAGGACACCCCGCTGCACGAGCAGATCGCCGACCTGCTGGGCGAGCCGGAAGTGGATTGCGCCGTCGACGCCGTGGGCTTCGAAGCCCGTGGCCACGGCCATGCCGGTGCCCAACACGAGGCCCCGGCCACCGTGCTCAACTCGCTGATGCAGGTCACCCGCGTGGCCGGCAAGATCGGCATCCCCGGCCTCTACGTCACCGAAGACCCGGGCGCCGTGGACGCCGCCGCCAAGATCGGCAGCCTGAGCATCCGTTTCGGCCTCGGCTGGGCCAAGTCCCACAGCTTCCACACCGGCCAGACCCCGGTGATGAAATACAACCGCCAGCTCATGCAGGCCATCATGTGGGACCGCATCAACATCGCCGAAGTGGTGGGTGTGCAGGTCATCAGCCTGGATGACGCGCCCCGTGGCTACGGCGAGTTCGATGCCGGCGTGCCGAAGAAATTCGTCATCGACCCGCACAAGACCTTCAGCGCCGCCTGAGCCCTGAGCCGCAACCCCTGGTGCTGCGTTCTACCGGCGCAGTACCTGTCCTTCGAGGAGCCATGACGGCTCCTCTTTTTTATGGGCGGCTGACAGGAGGGCGTCCGGGCGTTCGCCCGGGGCTGCGGTCAACGCACCAGGTGCAGGAACTGCAGGTGCCGCTCGTACTGGTCGAGCATGTCGTCGATCACCTGCTGGCGGCTGTAGCCCACCAGGTCGTAGTCCTGGCTGCCCTCGGCCAGGTGCACCTCGGCGCGGTAGTAGCGGCGGTTCTGGCGGTTACGCGCGTCCAGCCCGGCGACGGCGAAGGAGGGCGTGAAGTAGCCGCGCATCACCACCCGGTAGAGGAACGGGTGTTCCTCGCCATGGCCCACTTCCAGGCTCAGGCTGGCGCCGGCCGGATCCATGTGGGTTTCCACCGTCAGGCCACGGGTGCGGAACTGCTCGGCAAGGGCTTCCATGGCCGGTCGCACCTGCTCCTCCATGAAGCGGTACACCTCGTCCCGCGAGGGGAAATGCACCGCCTGGGCCAGGCGCTGGCGCCAGCCGCTGCGGCGCCGGGGCGAGCGCTGGTCCACCGGCGAGGGCGCATGCAGGCGGGCGCGCTGGCGCTGGGACTCCAGGTAGAAGGCCTTGTGCAGCCCCCACATCATCAGCAGCAGGATCAGCGAGAAGGGCAGGGAGGTGAGCACCACCGCCGACTTCAGCGCGTCGATGCTGCCGGCGAACAGCAGGCCGATGGTGATCAGCGCGGTCAGTGCGCCCCAGAACACCCGCAGCCAGCGCGGGCCGTCCTCGTCCACCGCGCCGCCCCGGGAGGAGAGGGTGGACAGCACCACGGTGCCCGAGTCGGCGGAGGTGACGAAGAACACGAAGCTGATGAACACCGTCACGGCGATCACCGCGCGGCTCCAGGGGTAGCTTTCCAGCAGGTGGTAGATGGCCATGGACGGTTCGTTCACCGCCACCGTGGCCAGGTCGCTGGCGCCGCTGAAGGCCTGCTCCAGGGCGCTGTTGCCGAAGATCGACATCCACGCCAGGGTGAAGCCCAGGGGAATGAACAGCACGCCGAAGACGAACTCGCGGATCGTCCGGCCGCGGGAAATCCGCGCGATGAACAGCCCGACGAAGGGCGCCCAGGCGATCCACCAGGCCCAGTAGAACACCGTCCAGTCGCCCAGCCAGCGGGTGCCGCCGTCGTAGGCGTAGAGGTCGAAGCTCTTGGTCGGCAGCGCGCCCAGGTAGTCGCCCAGGTTCTGCACCAGCATGTTCAGCAGGTGCTGGGTGGGCCCGGCGAAGAGCACGAACAGCAGCAGCGAGCAGGCCAGCAGCATGTTGACGTCGGACATCACCCGCACGCCCTTCTCCACGCCGCTGACGGCGACGATCACGGCGGCGCCCATCATCAGCACGATCAGCGCCACCTGCACCCACTGGTCGTGGGGGATGCCGAACAGGTAGTCCAGGCCGGCATTGAGGTGCAGCACGCCGAAGCCCATGTCGGCACCCAGGCCGAACACCGTGGCGATGATGCCGAAGGCGTCCACGGTATAGCCGATGGGGCCGTTGATGCGCTTGCCGATCAGCGGGTACAGCGCCGAACGCAGCGCCAGCGGCAGGTTGTGGCGGTAGGCGAAGTAGGCCAGGGCCATGGCCACCAGGGCGAACACGCCCCAGCCGTGCAGGCCCCAGTGCAGGAACAGCAGCTGCATGGCCTGGCGCGCGGCTTCGCTGCCACCGGCCTCGCCCTTGGGCGGCTGGGCGAAGTGGGTCAGCGGCTCCGACACGCAGAAGAAGAACAGGGTGATGCTGATGCCGGCGGCGAACAGCATGCCGGCCCAGGACAGGTAGCTGAACTCGGGCTCGTCGTGGTCGGCACCGAGCTTGATCCGGCCATAGCCGGACAGCGCGGTGACCACCACGAAGACCAGGTACAGCGTCATCGCCAGCAGGTAGTACCAGCCGACGCTGCCAGAGGCCCAGGCCTGGGCGCGGGCGAGCCATTCACCGGCCTGTTCGGCGAACAGGGTGGCGGCCAGGCCGAAGATGAGGACGAAGGCCGCCGAGCCGATCAGCACCGGGGCGTTCATGCGCAGGGACGGGGTGGAAGCTTGGGTCGAGGTGTTCACAGGGTTCCCCCTGCGTGGGTGGTCGAGGGTGTCGGCAAGCGGCATCTCCTTTAACGCGGATTCGGGCATTCGGGTGAGAGTGCGGGAGCGGGGACGGGGTTCCTTTTAAATTGATCGGGCGTTCAATATAAACACGCTAAAGCGCGTCAACGCCAATGGCGGCGCGCTCTACAGCCATTTCAGACAGGGCTTCAGGCCGGGTGGTACGGGGGCTGCGACGCTTCGTCGGAAAGCGCAGCGGGGCGGGCCGGGCGGGCGCCCGGCCGCGAGGGTCAGCCGTGCAGTTCGCTGCGCAACTGGTGGATGCGGGCGTCCTTCTCGGACCACAGGCGGCTCACCCAGTCCTGCAGGTGCTGGCGGAACACCGGGTCGTTCTCGTAGTCGCCCTGCCAGAGGGACGGGTCGAGGTCGCGGGTCTGGATGTCGACGATCACCCACGGCACCTGGCCCGACACCAGGGCCCAGAAGCCCGGCACCTGCTGGCCGGGGTAGATCAGCGTGACGTCGAGGATCGCATCCAGCTGCTCACCCAGGGTCGCCAGCACGAAGGCCACACCGCCCGCCTTGGGCTTGAGCAGGTAGCGGTAAGGGGAGCCCTGCTGGGCCTGCTTGGCGGGGGTGAAGCGGGTGCCTTCCAGGTAGTTCACCACGGTGACCGGCAGGCGCTTGAACTTCTCGCAGGCGGCCTTGGTGATCTCCAGGTCCTTGCCCTTCATTTCCGGGTGCTTCGCCAGGAAGGCCTTGGAGTAGCGCTTCATGAAGGGGTAGTCCAGCGCCCAGAACGCCAGGCCGATGAAGGGCACCCAGATCAGCTCCTGCTTGAGGAAGAACTTGAAGTAGGGCGCCTTGCGGTTGAAGGCCTGCACCAGCGCGGGGATGTCCACCCAGGACTGGTGGTTGGACACCACCAGGTAGGAGGTATCGTTGCGCAGGCCTTCGCCGCCGCGAATGTCCCAGCGGGTGGGGGTGAGCAGGGCGAAGATGCGCTTGCAGTTCTCCGCCCAGGCCTCGGCGATGCCCATCACCGCGCGGGAGCAGGCGTCCTTGAGGGCCTGGCCGGGGAGCACCAGCTTGAGCAGGGCGATCAGCAACATCGGGCCGATCAGGGCCAGGGTGTTGATCAGCACGAGGAGGATGGTGGTGATACCGGTCAGCAGCGCCCTCATGGGTCCATGGCTCCTTGGCCTGTGGGTGGCGTTGCCATGATACGCAGGCGTGAACGGCTGCCAAGACACTCATCCCCTTCCTCAGCTAAAGTCAGGCGAAGCGGCTGTTCCGGCCATTGACCATCAGGCATCATCGCCGTCGTTCCTGTTTTCTCGTGTGTTTCCATCGGTGCCCATCGTGTTGAAGAAGATCGCTGTGTCGGACCTGCGTCCGGGCATGTACGTTCAGGAACTCTGCGGCTCATGGATGGACCACCCCTTCTGGAAGAGCAGCTTCCTGCTGAAGTCCCAGAAGGACCTGGCGCGAATCCTCGACAGCGCCGTCACCGAAGTCTGGATCGACACCTCCAAGGGCATCGACCTCGCCCCTGACCAGGCCGCTGCCCAGGTCACGGCCGAGCAGGCCAACGAAGAGGCCGACGCCCAGCTGCTGGCCGCCAACCACCCCGACAGCGCCGCCGCGCGCCCCGTCAGCCTGGAGGACGAGGTGGCCCGGGCCGTGGCGCTGTGCGAGCGCTCCCGCGCCGCCGTCATGGACATGTTCAAGGACGCCCGGCTCGGCCAGGTGGTGGAGCTGAGCCAGGCCGACGGGCTGGTGGAGGAAATCTCCGCCTCGGTGCTGCGCCACCCCAACGCCCTCATCAGCCTCGCGCGGCTGAAGAACTCCGACGAATACACCTACATGCACTCGGTGGCCGTCTGCGCCCTGATGATCGCCCTGGCCCGCCAGCTCGGCCTGCCCGAGCCCCAGGTGCGCGAGGCCGGGCTCGCCGGGCTGCTCCACGACATCGGCAAGATGGCCGTGCCCAACGCCGTGCTGAACAAGCCCGGCAAGCTCACCGACAGCGAGTTCGCCACCATGCGCGGCCACCCCATGGCCGGCGCGCGCATCCTGCTGGAGAGCCATCAGGTCAGCGCGCTGGTGCTGGACGTGTGCCTGCACCACCACGAGAAGTTCGACGGCAGCGGCTACCCCCATCACCTGGCCGGCGAGCAGATCAGCCTGCTGGCGCGGATGGGCGCGGTGTGCGACGTGTACGACGCCATCACCTCCGACCGCCCCTACAAGAAGGGCTGGGACCCGGCCGAATCCCTGCACAAGATGGCCGAGTGGACCAAGGGCCACTTCGACCCCAAGGTCTTCCAGGCCTTCGTCAAATGCGTCGGCATCTACCCCACCGGCTCCCTGGTGCGCCTGGAGAGCGGGCGCCTCGGCGTGGTGCTGGAGCAGGGCAGTGGCTCCCTGCTGATGCCCAAAGTGCGGGTGTTCTTCTCCGCCCGCTCCAAGGTGCCGATCCCCCAGGAGGTGATCGACCTCGCCACCATGCAGGGCCGCGACCGCATCGTCGCCCGCGAATCCCCCGAGGACTGGGGCTTCCGCAACCTCGAGGAACTCTGGGGCGGGGTGCGCCTGAAGAAGGTGGGCGGGTAGACTGCGCGGCACCGCCGAACCAAAGGCCCGTCGTGCCGGTCCCAGAACCTGCCGGCGCACGTGCCCCGTCGACAGAACCGCCCACCGCGCCCCACGCCGAGGAGACCGACTTGAAACCCTTGCTCGCCCTGCTGACCCTGCTCGCCCTGCCGGTATTCGCTGCCGAGGAGCCTGACCTCTACGGCCGCTACGAATACATCCGCCTGCCCGAGATCGGCCAGACCCTCAAGGCCAAGATGGACACCGGCGCCCTCACCGCCTCCCTCTCGGCCAAGGACATCGAACGCTTCAAGCGCGACGGCGAGGAGTGGGTGCGCTTCCGCCTGGCCACCAAGGACGCCGACGACACCCTCTACGAACACCGCCTGGCGCGCATCAGCAAGATCAAGACCCGCGCCGAGGAAACCGGCGATGAAGAGGACGACGAGCGCGAGAAGGCCGACCCGTCCAAGCGCCCGGTCATCGAACTGGAAATGTGCCTGGGCGATACCAAGCGCACCGTCGAGGTCAACCTCACCGACCGCAGCAGCTTCAACTACCCGCTGCTGATCGGCGCCAAGGCGCTGCGCGAATTCCGCGCCGCCATCTACCCCGGCCGCAAGTACACCGCCGGCAAGCCGCAGTGCTGAACCGTCGGCCCGGGCGGGATTGACGCCGCCCGGGCCCGACGGCACCCTGCCGGCTTTCCCGCCGCCTCGCACGGACGCCATGCCCAGCATCCTCATCGTCGAAGACGAAGCCGCCATTGCCGACACCCTCGTCTACGCCCTGCAATCCGAAGGCTTCACCGTCACCTGGCTCAGCCTGGCGGGCGAGGCCCTGGAGCGCCTGGCCCACGAGCCCTTCGACCTGGTCATCCTCGACGTCGGCCTGCCCGACATCAGCGGCTTCGAGGCCTGCCGCCGGCTGCGGCGCTTCTCCGAAGTGCCGGTGATCTTCCTCACCGCCCGCGATGCCGAGATCGACCGCGTGGTGGGCCTGGAGATCGGCGCCGACGACTACGTGGTCAAGCCCTTCAGCCCCCGCGAAGTGGCCGCCCGGGTCCGCGCCATCCTCAAACGCATGGCCCCGCGCGAGCCGGCCCCGGCCGCCCCCGCAGCTCCTGCTGGTGACGGCCCCTTCCAGGTGGACCTGGAGCGCTTCCGCATCCACTACCACGGCCAGTTGCTGGCCCTGACCCGCCACGAATTCCGCCTGCTGCAGCACCTGCTCGGCCAGCCGGAGCGCGTGTTCAGCCGCGAGCAGCTGCTCGACGCCCTCGGCGTGGCCAGCGACGCCGGCTACGAGCGCAGCATCGACAGCCACATCAAGAGCCTGCGCGCCAAGCTGCGCCAGGTCGCCGATGCCGAGCCGATCCAGACCCACCGCGGGCTCGGCTACAGCTACGACCCCCGCGCCTGAGCCCGCCCGCGCCCCGAGGACCTGCCATGCCACTGGGCATCCGAATCTTCCTGGTCTACTTCCTCTTCGTCGGCCTGGCCGGTTACTTCGTGCTCAGCACCGTGATGGACGAGATCCGCCCCGGTGTGCGCCAGTCCACCGAGGAAACCCTGGTGGACACCGCCAACCTGCTGGCCGAGATCCTCCGCGACCCGGTGCGCGACGGCACCCTCACCCAGAGCAACCTGCCCGAGCTGCTCAAGGCCTACGGCAAGCGCCAGCCCGGCGCCGAGATCTGGGGCGTGCGCAAGACCGAGGTCAACCACCGCATCTACGTCACCGACGGCACCGGCCGCGTCCTGCTGGACTCCACCGGCCAGGCCGTGGGCCAGGACTACTCCGGCTGGAACGACGTCCTGCTGACCCTGCGCGGCCAGTACGGCGCCCGTTCCACCCGTGAAGACCCGGCCGACCCCGACTCCTCGGTGATGTACGTGGCGGCGCCGATCCGTGCCGACGGGAAGATCATCGGCGTGGTCTCGGTGGCCAAGCCCAACCGCTCGCTGCAGCCCTACATCTACCGCTCCCAGGTGCGCCTGGCCTGGCTCGGCGCCGGCCTCATCGTCCTCGGGCTACTGATCGGCGGCCTGCTCTCCTGGTGGCTCAGCGGCTCCCTGCGGCGCCTGACCCGCTATGCCCAGGCCGTCAGCGAAGGGCAACGGGCCGAACTGCCCAGCCTCAGCGGCGGCGAACTGACCCAGCTGGCCCGCGCCGTGGAGCGCATGCGCACCGAGCTGGAGGGCAAGGCCTACGTCGAGCGCTACGTGCACACCCTGACCCATGAACTGAAGAGCCCCCTGGCGGCCATCCGGGGTGCCGCCGAACTGCTGGAGGGCGACATGCCCGCCGAACAGCGGCAGCGCTTCGTCGCCAACATCGCCGGCGAGGGCGCGCGCCTGCAGCAACTCATCGAGCGCCTGCTGTACCTGGCCCAGGTCGAGCAGCGCCAGGGCCTGGAGGAGCGCGTCAGCGTGCCGGTGGCGCCGATGGTGGATGAGCTGGTGCAGGCCCAGGCGGCGCGCATCGAATCGGCCGGCCTGCGCGTCGACGACGCCATCGGCGACGACGTGGAGGTGAAGGGGGAGCGCTTCCTGCTGCGCCAGGCCCTGGCCAACCTGCTGGACAACGCCCTGGACTTCACGCCCCCCGGCGGCCTCATCCGCTTCGCTGCCGAGCGCGAGGGCAGCCACTGGACGCTGTGCCTGTTCAACCAGGGCGACGCCATCCCCGACTACGCCTTGGCCCGCCTCACCGAGCGCTTCTACTCCCTGCCGCGCCCCGGCAGCGGGCGCAAGAGCACCGGCCTCGGCCTCAACTTCGTGCAGGAAGTGGCCAACCTGCACGGCGGCGCCCTGCGGGTGGAAAACCGCGACGGCGGCGTCGAAGTCCGCCTGCGGCTGCCCGCTGCCTGAACGTCTGCGCACCATTTCGGTGCAAATATCCGGCCCCGCTCGGTGGGTCGATGGAGCGCGACCCACCCTACGACCGCGCGTAGGGGGTGGCGCTTTCCCATCCACCGACGGAGCTGGGGCGTAGCCCGGGCTTCAGCCCGGGAGGGGAGGTTTCTACTGGGACGCCGCCGGGCTCTTCGCGTACTTCGCCAGCACGCCCTGCCAGAACGCCGGGAAGCCCTCGCTGAAGCGGGTGAACGCGGCTTTTTCGGCACGGTTCCTCGACTCGGCCACGGCGTCTTCGGTGGACCAGGTGCTGGCGCGCTGTTCCTCCTGGGCGGTGGCCTCGGTCGAGCCGTAGATGTAGCCGCTGCGCACATCCACCAGGATGCCGGCCACGGTACTGGTGACATGGGCCTGGTGATTGGGCAGGAAGCCCAGCGACACCGCCGTCAGCGGGCCCAGCGGGGTGCTGTCGACATAGAACTGGGTGTCCACCGTGTAGACCAGCAGCAGGTCCGAACGCATGTGGGCGGCCGGGAGGCGCAGGTCCTTGAGGCTCTTCATGTCATTGGGCACCAGCAAGCGGCTCAGGGGCGCGGCCTGGCTGATCAGGGGTTGTCCAGCGATGCGCGCCAGGTCCGCGTCGGACTCGATGTCGCGGGTCTGCACCACCTCGAATCCGTCCCGGTAGAGGCTGGCCACGCGGACGATGCTTAGTTGGGCCGGGAAGGGGCTGGCAGGTTTCTTGCTGAACAGTTCCTCGATGTCGGCGTCATCGATGCCGGCCAGGGAAACGCCGTGGTCGGGCGTGACGAAGCTTTTGCTGGAGCAACCGCCGAGCATGAGCAGCGACAGGGCGGCGAGGGCGAAGAGGGTCTTGCGAGGGGGCATGGAATCTCCATTTCCGAACGGCCGGGAGGGCCGACTGGCGGCGATTCTGCCGCCCTTTGCGGGCGCCCACAATTGACTATTCTCAGTTCGCCGCCGTGATGGAACGCGGTGCACACGACCACGAGAAAACCGGGAGCAGCCGATGAAGACCGTTGCCGAAATACTGCGGGGCAAAGCCCACACGACGATCTACCGCGTGGACCCCACCACCACCGTGCTGGAAGCGGCCGAGCTGATGGCCGAGAAGGGCATCGGCGCCGTGCTGGTGATGGAGCGCGACGAACTGGTGGGCATCGTCACCGAGCGCGACTACGTGCGCCGGGTGGCCGCCAAGGACCGCTCCTCCTACGGCACCGAGGTGCAGGAGATCATGACCTCCAACCTCTACGTGGTCGGCCCGAAGGACAGCAACCAGTTCTGCATGCAGCTGATGACCGAGAAGAACCTGCGCCACCTGCCGGTGCTGGATGAAGGCAAGGTGATCGGCCTACTGTCGATCCGCGACCTGGTGCGCGACATCACCGCCGAGCAGGAAAGCCTGATCCAGCACCTGGAGCAGTACATCCGCGGGTCGTGCTGACCGCCCTGCTCCCGTAGGGTGGGCTTCAGCCCACCGCCAGCCAACGTTCCGCTCAGGGTGATCGGCCGGCGGGATCGCGCAGCGATACCGGCTCTTCACCCAATTCCCACACAAACTCCACATTCCCCCCATAGCCCCACCCCAGGCGCGCTCCAGACTTTCCCCATCGAACACATGAGGAGAGTCCGAGATGACCCGAACCCTGGGCTTCAAGCTGGGCGCCATCGCCCTGCTGATCCTGCTGCTGCTGATCCCACTGCTGATGATCGACGGCCTGATCGACGAGCGTCAGATGGCCCGCGACAGCGTGCAGGCCAACATCGCGCAGAGTTCCAGCTACGCCCAGCAGGTGACCGGCCCGCTGCTGGTGGTGCCGTTCCGCCGCACTGTGCGCGAGTGGAAGACCCACGAGAAGACCGGCCAGCGCTACCTGGACGAGCGCGAGCAGCGCGGCCGGCTGTTCTTCCTGCCCGAGCGCTTCCACCTGCAGGGCGACGTCGATACCCAGTTGCTGACCCGTGGCATCTACCAGGCCCGGCTGTACAAGAGCGACAGCCGCATCAGCGGTGAGTTCGCCGTGCCGGCGCATTTCGGCATCGAGGAAGGGCTGGAGGACTACCAGTTCGAGACCCCGTTCCTGGCGGTGGGCATCAGCGACATCCGTGGCATCAACAACGCCCTCAAGCTGGAACTGAACGGCCGCAGCCTGGACTTCCAGCCCGGCAGCGGCGACCCGATCCTGGCCAGCGGCGTACATGTACCGCTGCCCCACCTGGCCAGCGGCGAGGCCCAGACCCTCAACTACGGCTTCACCCTCAACCTGCAGGGCACCGAATCGCTGCACATCACCCCGGTGGGGCGTGACAGCCAGGTGGAGCTGAAGTCGCCCTGGCCGCACCCCAGCTTCGTCGGCGAGTTCCTCCCCGCCGAGCGCGAGGTGCGCGAGGACGGCTTCACCGCCCGCTGGCAGACCAGCTTCTTCGCCACCGACCTGCAGCAGGCCCTGGCCGACTGCGCCTATGAGGACCGCTGCCAGGCCTTCAACAGCCGGGTGTTCGGGGTCAGCTTCGTCGACCCGGTGGACCAGTACCTGAAGAGCGACCGCGCCATCAAGTACGCCCTGCTGTTCATCTGCCTGACCTTCGCCGGCTTCTTCCTGGTGGAAGTGCTCAAGCGCATCAACGTCCACCCCGTGCAGTACGGCCTGGTGGGCCTGGCCCTGGCGTTCTTCTACCTGCTGCTGCTGTCGCTCTCCGAGCACCTGGCGTTCGGCCTGGCCTATGCGCTTTCCGCCTCGGCCTGCGTGCTGCTGGTGGGCATCTACGTCAGCAGCGTGCTGCACAGCTGGGTGCGCGGTGGCGGCTTCACCGCCGGCCTCGCCGCGCTGTACGGGATGCTCTACGGCCTGCTCAGCGCCGAGGACTACGCCCTGCTGATGGGCTCGCTGCTGGTGTTCGGCCTGCTGGCCTGCGTGATGGTGCTGACCCGCAAGCTCGACTGGTACGCCGTTGGCCGCCCCGTCGCCCCGTTCCAGGCCCAAACCCCAGCCCAGGCCTGAGCCCAGGCAGATCCCCAACCCCCGGCGCGGCACCCCGCCGCGCCGCCTACTGAAGGAAGACCCACCATGCGCGCACTGTTCCAGTTCTCCGCCTGCTTCGCCCTCGGGCTGGTGATCTCGGTGTTCATCCTCGGCGGCCTGATGTTCGCCAACGGCTTCGGCGTCATCGAGATCTGGCTGCTGACCGGCAAGCCCCTGGCCAGCCTGGCCCTCACCGTCATCCCGGACGGCTTCTGGCACGCCCTCACCGGCGTGATGGAGGCCCGCACCAACCCCACCGTCAACTCCTTCCTGCAGATGTGCGCCGCGCTGGCCCAGGTCGCACTGGTGCTGGGCTACGGGCTGTTCCGCTTCTGGTACCGCCGCGATGACGACGAAGAGGAGGCCTGCGATGGGACCGCTCACTGAGGAACGCCGGCAGGCCCGGCTGCTCGCCGCACGCATCGCCCTGCATTTCCCCGGCTACCAGGTGGCTCCGGAAGGCGTGACCGGGGTGCGGCAGCCGGCCCGGCGGCAAAGGGGCGAGCCGCAGCCCCAGCCGGGCAGGTGAAGGTGCGATGTGTCGGGATTGTAGGGAATCGGTATCAGATGGCTATCAATATCAAATGCAAATAAATATCATCTGCGCCCTTTCCCTACGATCCGGACGCCGATCATGCACCACCCCGCCCATCCCTCCACCCTTTCCCGCATTGCCCTGGGCCTGGCCGCCACCCTGATGGCACCGCTGGCCCTCGCAGGCGGCGCCTCCACCGACCTGCCGGCCATCGAAGTGGAGGGCAAGGGCAGCCAGGACACCCGCACCCGCGAGGTCTCCACCGCCACCCGCACCGCCACGCCGGTACGCTACGTGCCCCAGGCCATCGACTCGGTACGTACCCAGGACGCCCTCAACTACGGCGCCACCCGCATCGGCCAGGTGCTCAGCGGCCTGCCCAACGTCAGCGACGCCAGCGACACCCGCTTCGACGGCCTGCGCATCCGTGGCTTCGACGCCAGCAACGACTTCTACCTCGACGGCCTGCGCGACGACAGCCAGTACACCCGCGACCTGCACAACATCGAACGCATCGACGTGCTCAAGGGCCCGGCCGCCGTGCTCTACGGGCGTGGCAGCCAGGGTGGCCTGGTCAACCGCATCAGCAAGCAGCCCCAGGCCGGCCTCGGCTCCTCCATCGAGGCGCAGCTGGGCAGCCAGGACTACCGCAGCCTGTACGCCGACCTCAGCGCCGACGCCAGCGACGACATCGCCCTGCGCCTGAACCTCGGCGAGCAGGACGCCAACAGCTTCCGCAAGGGCATCGACTCCAGCCGGCAGCTGTTCGCCCCGGCCATGAGCTGGCAGCTCAGCCCCGACCTCAACTGGCTGGTGCAGTACGAGTACAGCCGCCACAACCGCACCCCGGACCGTGGCATCCCCGGCCTCAACGGCCGTCCCGCCGACGTCGGCCGCGACACCACCTACGGCGACCCGCAGCGCGACTACATCGACGACAAGGCCCAGTCCCTGCGCTCGCGCCTCACCTACGACCTCAGCCCCGACTGGCAACTGCGCCAGACCCTCGGGCTGTTCATGCTCGACAGCCGCTTCGACAACACCTACGTCACCAGCGTCAACGCCACCGCCCGCACCGTCGGCCGCGCCCGCTGGCAGCAGGACCTGACCACCCGCAACCTGTTCAACAGCGTCGAGCTGGAAGGGCTGGTGATGACCGGCGACATCGAGCACCGCCTGCTCACCGGCGTCGAACTGGGCAGCCAGCAGCGCAACCCGAAGCTCTACACCAACGCCACCGGCGCGGCCAACGCCGTGCCGGCCCTCGGCATCTTCGACCCCGACACCGGCCGCCAGCACACCGGCCGCATGGTCGCCAGCAGCGACGCCCAGCACCACATCGACAGCCGCGCGCTCTACCTGCAGGACCAGGTGCGCCTGGACGAGCACTGGCAGGTGCTGCTCGGCGTGCGCTACGACCACTTCGAGGTGGACTCCGAGAACCGCCTCAACGGCCGCCGCGAACGCCGCGTGGACGACAGCCTCAGCCCCCGCGTCGGGCTGGTCTGGACGCCCGTGCCGGAGCATTCCTTCTACGCCTCGTTCAGCAAGAGCTACGCCCCGGTGGGGGGCGGGCTGATCGGCATCACCGCCGGCGCAGCGGGCAACACCAACGCCCTCGACCCGGAACTGACCCGGCAGAAGGAAGTGGGGGTGAAGAGCGACTGGCTCGACGACCGCCTCAGCACCACCTTCGCGCTGTACGAGATCGAGCTGTACAACCGCCGCACCAGCGACCCGAACAACCCCGGCAACGTGCTGCTTTCCGGCCTGCAGCGCTCCCGGGGCGCCGAGCTGACCGCCACCGGGCGGCTGTACGGCAACTGGGTGGTACGCGGCGGCATCGGCCTGCAGGACGCCACCATCGTCAAGGACAACAACGGCTTCGAAGGCAAGCGCATCGGCAACGTCGCCAAGCGCAACGGCAGCCTGTTCATCGGCTGGCAGCCCGAGCAGGGCTTCTACGGCGAGACCGGAGTGACCCTGGTGGGCGACCGCTACGCCGACAACGCCAACACCGTGGTCCTGCCCGGCTACGGCCGCTGGGATGCGCTGCTGGGCTACCGGGTCGAGCACTGGGACCTGCACGCCGCCCTCACCAACCTGACCGACAAGACCTACTACAGCACCGCCACCAGTGCCGTGCAGATCATGCCCGGCGACCCCCGCACCCTGATGACCACCCTGGCGTACCGGTTCTGATGCGCCCGGTGCCCAGGTCCCCGGACTGAAGTCCGGGCTACGAAAAGCGCTGGGGCCGAGCGTGGGGTGGATGGGACGCCATCCACCCCACGCCCCGACGTGATGCGGTTCGTGGCCTCACCGCATCCTACGAAGGCCGTAGCCGCTCAAGACGAGCCGTAGGGTGGATCGCGCTTCACCGATCCACCATCCTTGGCGGTGCCGAGGCGCCCATGGTGGCTGGAAAACACTCCGCACGAGGCCGCGATGTGCCGTTTTGTGGGAGCGAATTCATTCGCGATGGGGCCTGGATCATCGGCACCGTTCCCGGGCTGAGGCCCGGGCTACGGGTCGCACCGTGCGCGCTCATTCCTTGATCACCACCAGCCGGTCGCGGTTGGATTCGGCGCCCCAGACTTCGCCGATGCGTCCGGCCAGGTGCAGGACGTGGGCGTCGGCCTGGTCGCTGGGGAAGCGGGTGAAGCGCTGGCTGAAGGGGTTGAAGCGTAGGATGGCGTTGCTGCGGAAGTCGCTCAGCCAGAGCCGGTCCTGCTCGTCGACGTACAGCGCATGGGCCTCGGCGTCGGCGCTGGGCAGCGCCCAGTGGGTCCAGGCCTTGGCCAGGGGGTCGTAGCGGCTGAGCTGGCCGCTGCCGCGCTCGCTGACCCACAGGGTGCCCTTGGCATCGCTCCAGATCCGCTGCGGGCCTTCGCCGCCGCCGGGGCTGTCGATCACCTCGGCTTCGCCGCTGACGCGGTCGATGCGGGCGATGTGGCGGCCGTCGCGGCTGGCGTACCAGACCTCGCCGTTGGGCGTGACGGTGATGCCGTAGGGGCCGGCGCCGCGCGGAGCGGGCCAGGTCTTCAGGTCACCGTTGCGTGGGTCGAGGCGGCCGTAGAAGCCGTTCTGGCCGGTGAACCAGAGCAACCCGTCCCGATCGAAGGCAGCGGCCACCAGCCCGGCGTCGCCGAGCTGGCCGGGCAGCGGATAGCGCTTGAGCGTGGGGCCGGTGGGGTCGACTCGCACCAGGGCGTTGAGGCCGGCATCGGTGATCCAGGCTGCGCCGTCCTCGGCCACCACCACGCCTCGGGGGCTGGAGCCGGCGCCGAGGGCCATGGGCTGGCTCTGCCCGGTGAGCGGGTCCAGCAGCCCCACCAGGCCCAGGGCGGGGGCGGTGTACCAGACCCGGCCGTCGGTGGCCGGGGCCACGTCACGGGGGGCGCTGCCCGGCGGCAGCGGGTAGTAGTGGACCTCGGCGGCGAAGCCGGGCAGGGCGAGCAGGGTGGCGATCAGGCCGACGGCCAGGGCGCGAATCATGGCGACCTCCAGTCAGGAACATCTCCCTATGGACGCCTGCCCGCGCCGAGGGTTCGCCCGCCCGGCTCAGCGGCGCCGCAGGAAGGGCCGCACGCCGAGTGCGACCGGGATGCCCAGGCCGACCCAGGCCAGGGCGTCCCAGATGCCGTCACCGAGCAGGGCGCCCACCAGGCCGATGGCGGTCAGCGCGGCCAGCATGGCGGGCACGGCGAAGGTGCGCGTCAGGTTCATGCCGTGGCCTCCCGCCGGCGTGCCGGGGCGCGTCGGCGTGCCCACCACAGGTAGAGCCCGCTGCCGAGGACGATGAGGGTCAACACATCGAGCGCCGCCCATAGCAGTTGCATGGGCCGGCCGCCGTAGTCGCCAAAGTGCAGCGGCTGGGACATGGCCAGGGCGTCCATGTACCAGGGGCGCTCGCCGACCGCCGTTACCTCCAGGGTGCGCGCGTCGATCAGCACCGGCGTCCACAGGTGCGAGGTGAGGTGGCTGCTGCCTTTCATGAACACCGAATAGTGGTGCTCGCTGGAGAAGCGCGTGCCGGGGAAGGCGATGAAGTCCGCCGTCATGCCCGGCGTCGCCTTCGCGGCGATCTCCAGCAGGCGCGTGGCCGGGGCCCGGTCGGTGAGTGGCGGGGCGTCGCGGTAGGGCTCGACCATGGCGGCCAGGCTCTCGTTGCGCCAGGCGGCGATCACCAGGTCGGCGCAGGCGCTGATCACCCCGGTGACGCCCACCACCAGGGCCCAGGTGAGGGTGACGATGCCGATCAGGTTGTGCAGGTCCAGCCAGCGGGTGCGGGGGGAGCGGTCGCGGCGCACGGTGCCGAACTCCAGGCGACGCATGAAGGGTGCGTAGAGCACCACGCCGGAGACGATCGCCACCACGAACAACAGGCCCATGAAGGCCAGCAGCAGCTTGCCCGGCAGCCCGGCGAACATATCCACGTGCAGGCGCAGCATCGTCATCATGAAGCCGCCGTTGGCCGAAGGCATGGCCACCGGCTCGCCGCTGCGGCCGTCGAGCATGAAGGTGTGGGAGGCGTTGGGTTCGGTGCCGGCGGTGGCGGCGGTGATGGCCACCACGCCGTTGGGCTCGTCGTCCTCCCAGCCGAGGTACTGCACCACCTCGCCGGGGCGGTGGGCTTCGGCGGCTCGCACCAGTTGCTGCAGGTCGAGGCGCGGCGCATCCGCCGGCATCTCGCGCAGCACCGGGGCGTCGCCCAGCAGGTGGTCGATCTCGTGGTGGAAGATCAGCGGCAGGCCGGTCAGTGCCAGGAGCAGCAGGAAGGCCGTGCAGATCAGGCTGGTCCAGGTGTGGACGAAGGACCAGCGGCGGAGGGTGGTGGTTTTCATGATCCGTCCGGAATCCCGAGGCCGCCCGGCGGGCGGCCTCGGTGGTGCGTGGCGTGGGGCGAGGGGCTCACCACCGGTAGGTGGCGCTGGCGACGACGCTGCGCTCGTCACCGTAGTAGCAGTAGTAGCCGTCGCAGGTGGAGAGGTAGTCCTTGTCCAGCAGGTTGGTGGCGTTGAGCGCCAGCGACGCGCCGTTCAGGCTGCTGTCCAGGCGCCCGAGGTCGTAGTGCACGGCGGCATCGAACACGGTGTAGGACTTGGCGAAGCCGAGCTCGCTGTTGGCCTGGTCGCCGAAGGTGTTGCCGGTGTAGCGGGCGCCTGCTGCGATGCCGAAGCCGTCGAGCACGCCGTTGTGCCAGGTGTAGTCGGCCCACAGCGAGGCCTGGCGGTTGGGCATCAGTTGCAGGCGCTTGCCCTTGTACTCGCCGTCCTGCACTTCGGATTTCGCCTGGGTGTAGGAGGCGATCAGCTTCAGGCTGTCGGTGACGTTGCCCACGGCTTCCAGCTCCAGGCCCCTGACCTTCACTTCGCCGTCCTGGCTGGTGACCGGCGTGCCGTTGATGCGGTTGGTGACCGAGACGTTCTGCTGCGTCAGGTCGTAGACGGCGGCGCTCAGCAGGATGTCGCTGCCGGGCGGCTGGTACTTCACGCCCAGTTCCCACTGCTTGCCTTCGGTGGGCTTGAACGAGTCGGTCGGCGAGGCGGTGGCGTTGCTGGTGGGCTGGAAGGACTCGGCGTAGGACAGGTACGGCGTGAAGCCGGAGTCGAACACGTAGCTGAGGGCGGCGTTGCCGCTGAAGGCCTTGTCGCGCTCGGTGTTGGTGGCATCGCCCTGGTTGAGGAAGGTGGTGCCGGTGTGCACCCAGTCCTCGCGGCCGCCGAGGGTCAGGCGCCATTGGTCGAGGGCCATCTGGTCCTGGACGTAGAGGCCGGTCTGGACGGTCTTCTGGTTGTAGTCGTAGTACGCCAGCGAGCGTGGCGGGCGGACGATGGGCTGGCCGTGCACCGGATTGTTGACGTTGATGTCCGGCGGGGCGTAGCCGTTGAAGGCGGTGCCGAAGACCGACATGTAGTCGGTTTCGATGCGCTGGTGGTCGAGGCCGAGCAGCAGGGTGTGGTCGATTTCGCCAGTGCTGAAGTCGGCCTGGAAGTTGTTGTCCACCGCGAACTGGCTGATGGCCTCATCGGTGTTGGTGCTGTTGCGACCGACGTTGCCATTGGCGTCGACCACGTAGCCGGAACCGGCGAGCGAGGGGATGTAGCTGTTGACGGTGACGGTCTGGAACGACAGCTCGGACTTGGTGTAGCGCAGGTTCTGGCGGAACTGCCAGACGTCGTTGAGGCGATGCTCGAAGGCGTAGCCCAGCGCGTAGTAGGTGCGGTCGTAGAAGTCGTAGTCCGGATCGCCCAGGTTCTTGTGGTGGGAGATCTTGCCGAAGGGCATGTCGATCTTGGTGCCCTGGATCGGCCGGAACTGGCTGGTGGTGCCGGTATCGTCGCGGGTGAACTGCGAGAGCAGGGTCAGCGTGGTGTCGGGGTCGATGTTCCAGGTCAGGCTGGGGGCGAGGTTGTAGCGCTTGTTGTCGACGTGGTCGATCTGCGTGCCGCTGTCGCGCACCACGCCGCTCAGGCCGTAGAGGAACTGGCCCTGGTCGTCGATCTGGCCGGTGCTGGCGAAGTTGATCTGGCGGTGGTTGTCGCTGCCGTACTGCACCTCGATTTCATAGCGGGTCTCGGCGCTCGGGCGACGGCTGACCATGTCCAGCAGGCCACCGGGCGGCGTCTGGCCGTACACGGAGGAGGCCGGGCCACGCAGCAGGGCCAGGCGGTCCAGGTTCCAGGTTTCCGGCTTCGGGTTGGCGTACACGCCACGGGGCAACGGCAGGCCGTCGAGGAAGTGGGTCGGCTCGAAGCCGCGTACGCGCATCCAGTCGTAGCGGGTGTCGCTACCGAAGCTGCTGGAGACGATGCCCGGCATGTACTTCACCGCGTCGTCGAGGCTGTGGACGCTGCGCGCCTGCATCTGCTCGCGGGTGGCGACGGAGATCGAGCGCGGAACCTCGGCCAGGGCGGTGTCGGTCTTGGTGCCGGCGGCGGTGCGCTGGGCCAGGTAGCCGGTGGTGGGGCCCCAGGCGCTTTCGCTGGCGACGGCGCCGTCGATGTTGGTGCTCGGCAGGACCATGGCGTCTTGCGGCAGCGCGGCCAGGCTGTAGCTGCCGCCGTTCTGCACCAGTTGCAGGCCACTGCCGTTCAGCGCGGCATTCAGTGCGTCGACCGGTGAGTACTCGCCCTGCACGGGCTGCGCCGTCTTGCCGGTGGTCAGGCCCGGATCGATGCTGAGGACGATGCCGGCCTCGCTGGCGATGCGGTTCAGGGTACTGGCCAGGGGCGCGGCGGGCAGCCGGTATTGCTGGGTATCGGCGCTGGCGTGAGGCGCCAGGCTGCCCAGGAGGATGGCGCCTGCGAGCAGGCTGGGGCGGAAGGCAAACGTCATTGCGAGCGACTCCTGATAGGAAATAAGTCTCAATGACTCCTTGCCGAGCCAGGATGGAAAAGTGATAGGGGCTGTGAAAAAAAATTGGGCGCCGCACGGCGACCGCCCCCGGGCTGAAGCGCGGGCTATGGGGGCGGGGGCGTCCGGTGGGCGGGCACTACGCGGGTCCACCAGCCGGTG
>NZ_JYFT01000074.1:0-88321 GCF_000931385.1 Pseudomonas sp. FeS53a | reverse complement strand
GACGGAAGCTGACCAAGCAGGGCGATCCGGAAATCCGCCGGCTGCTCTATACGGCAGCAATGGCAGCCAGCCGCACCGTCGCCTGGAAAGACTGCTACCAGGGTTACCTGCAACGCGGCCTGAAGAGAACCGAAGCGCTGGTCATCCTGGCGCGCAAGCTGGCTAGGATCGCCTTTGCCGTGATGAGAAGTCAGAAGCCATATCGACCTCGCGTCGCTACGGCGGATTGACATGGAATCTCCCACCGAGCCAGAGCGCTCCGTAGCCCGGGCTTCAGCCCGGGAATCCCTCCGGCTGGCACCAACCCCGCAGGAGCGAGCTCTGCTCGCGAAGGCTCCTCCCCGGCACCACCGCCGTCCCCGGACTGAAGTCCGGGCTAAAGGTGGCAGACCCTGTGGGAGCGGCTTCAGCCGCGATGCTCGTGCTTCATCTTGCTCGCGAATGAACTCGCTCCCCACAGCGCCGCGCCTACCGCTCCCCCAACTTATGCCGCGCGGCATACAGGCAGAGCATCTCCATCGCCAAGGTGGCGCCGGCCAGGGCGGTGACCTCGGCGTTGTCGTAGGGCGGCGCCACTTCCACTACGTCCATGCCCACCAGGTTGATGCCGCGCAGGCCACGGAGGATTTCCAGCGCCTGGTGGCTGGAGAGCCCGCCGCACACCGGGGTGCCGGTGCCGGGGGCGAAGGCCGGGTCGAGGCAGTCGATGTCGAAGGTCAGGTACACCGGGTTGTCCCCCACCCGCTCGCGGATGCGCTCGGCGATCTGCTCCGGCGTGTGGCGGTGCACCTCGCGCGCGTCCAGCACCTGGAAGCCCATCACGTCGTCGTTGGTGGTGCGCAGGCCGATCTGCACCGAGCGCGCCGGGTCCACCAGGCCCTCGCGGGCGGCGTGGAAGAACATCGTCCCGTGGTCGATGCGCTGGCCCTCTTCGTCCGGCCAGGTGTCGCTGTGGGCGTCGAAGTGGATCAGCGACAGCGGCCCGTGCTTGGCCGCATGGGCCTTGAGCAGCGGGTAGCTGATGAAGTGATCACCCCCCAGGGTGAGCATCGCCGCGCCGGCCTCGAGGATGTGCGCGGCGTGGGCCTGGATCGCCTCCGGCGTGTGCTGTGGCGTGCCGTGGTCGAAGGCGCAGTCGCCGAAGTCGATCACCGCCAGGTGGTCGAAGGGATCGAACTCCCAGGGAAAATGCCGCGCCCAGGCCATCTGCACCGAGGCGGCGCGGATGGCGCGGGGCCCGAAGCGGCTGCCGGGGCGGTTGGTGGTGGCGGTGTCGAAGGGCACCCCGCTCACCACCAGGTCGACGCCGGTGAGGTCGCGGCTGTAGCGCCGGCGCATGAAGCTGGTGATGCCGGCGTAGGTGGCCTCGGCGGCCGTGCCCAGCAGGCTCGGCCGGGTGATGGCCTGGTCGTTGTCGAAGGCGTGTTCCATGTCATCGGGCTCCGTCGGGGGTGGGGTGTGCGTCTGCGCGGGGTCAGTACTGGGTGCGGAAGCGCGTCCAGATGCGGGTACGCTCGCGCTGCTCCTTGAGGGTCAGCGCCTGCTCGCCGAACAGGCGCTCGCGCACGACCTGCTCCGGGTAGATGTCCGGGTCGTTGGCCACCGCCGGGTCCAGCAAGGGCGTGGCGGCCTGGTTGGCGTTGGCGAAGAACTGGCTGTTGGTCAGCTCGGCGATGGCCTCGGGGCGCAGCATCCAGTCGATGAAGGCGTGGGCCGCCTGGGGGTGCGGCGCGTCGGCGGGGATGGCCAGGGTGTCGAACCAGATCAGCGTGCCCTCGCGGGGGATGCGGTAGACCACCTCGAAGGGCATCTTCGCCTCGCGGGCCTGCTCGGCGGCGATGGCGGCGTCGCCGTTGTAGGTCAGCGCCAGGCAGATCTCGCCCTTGGCCAGGTCGTTGATGTGCTTGCCGGCGCCGACGTAGCGCAGGTTCGGCTGCAACGCGGTGAGCAGCTCATGGACCGCCGCGAGGTCGGCCTTGGCGGTGCTGTACGGGTCCTTGCCGAGGTAGTGCAGGGCCACGCTGATGACCTCCTGGGGCGAGTCGATCACGGCGATGCCGCAGTCCTTCAGGCGGGTGGCGTACTCGGGCTTGAACAGCAGGTCGAGGCTGTTCAGCGGCGCGTCGGGGATGCGCTTCTGCACCGCGTCGCGGTTCAGCCCCAGGCCGATGGTGCCCCAGGTGTAGGGCACGCCGAAGCGATTGCCGGGGTCGACGCTGGCGAGCTTGGCCAGCAGCTGCGGGTCGAGGTTGGCGTAGTGGTGCAGCTGCTCGCGCTGCACCGGCTGCACCGCATTGGCCTTGATCGCCCGCGCCAGGCCGCTGCTGGCGGGGAACACCACGTCATAGCCGCTGCCGCCGGTCATCAGCTTGGCGTCGAGGGCCTCGGCGCTGTCGAAGATGTCGTACTTCACCCGGATGCCGGTCTCGGCCTTGAAGCGCTCCAGCGCCTGGGGCGGGATGTAGGCGGACCAGCTGTAGAGATTCAGCTCCCGGTCCTGCCCATGGGCGGGCAGGACACAGGCGGCGAGCAGGGCGAACAACAGGGAAAGGCGCATGGCGAAAGCTCCCGGAGCGGTGATGGGACGATCCTGCGCCGGGTTTTGCTTCGGATAAATATGAAGTGTTCTACTTTGGCATCGCTCGCCATCGATGTTTGGAGATCCCCATGCTCGCCCAACTCCAGGACCTGGACCTGCAACTGCTCAGGCTGTTCGTCACCGTGGTCGAAAGCGGCGGCTTCAGCGCCGCCCAGGGCGCGCTGGGGGTGGGCCAGTCCACCATCAGCACGCAGATGGCCAAGCTGGAGACGCGCCTGGGCTTCCGCCTGTGCGAGCGCGGCAAGGCCGGCTTCCGCCTGACCCCCAAGGGCGAGCAGGTGCTGGCGGCCACGCGGCGGCTGTTCGGCGCCATCGAGACCTTCAAGGGCGAAGCGCGGGGCATGGCCGACATGCTCCTGGGCGAGCTGCGCATCGGCCTCTCCGAGTCCCTCGACGATGCCGTGATGCAACGCCTGGCCGATGCCATCCGGCGCTTCCGCTCGCGCCGCCAGGCGGTGCGCATCGAGCTGCTCAGCGCCATGCCCGCCGAACTGGAGCGGCGCCTGCTGCAGGACCAGCTGCACCTGGCCATCGGTTACTTCTCCGGCAACCAGCAGGCGCTGGAACACCGGCCGTTGTTCGTCGAGGAGCAGCTGCTGTTCTGCGGCGCCGGGCACCCGCTGTTCGACCGCACGCGCGTCACCGAGAGCGACCTGCGCCAATGCGACCGGGTGCTGCACCCCTACCGCTTCATCGGCGAGGCCGAGCCCTTCCAGTCCGCCGCCAGCAGCGCGGTGACCGAGCAGGTGGAAGGCACCCTGGCGCTGATCCTCTCCGGCGCCCACATCGGCTACCTCCCCCGCCACATCGCCGCGCCCTGGGAGGCACGCGGGCTACTCCGCGCCCTGCTGCCGGAACGACTGGGCTTCGACGTGGAATTCCGACTCACCCACCACCGCGGCCGCGAACCCAGCGAAGCGCAGCAGGCGTTCGTCGAAGACCTCCTGGCCGCCTTCGGCGGGGTGGATCGGGCGTAGGGTCACGGCGAACAACGACCACCCCCGGCTCCTGTAGGGGCGAATTCATTCGCCACGCAGTGCGCAGCGCTGCCCGACTCGGTGCCTCCGGGAACACCGCGGGTGGATGGGAAGCGCGCCACCCACCCCGCACACGGCGCGTTCCGCTACAGGTACCAGCGGTATTCCCGGGCGCTGACTTCGTTGATGAAGTCGAGGTACTCCTGGCGCTTGTTCTCGCAATAGACCATGACGAATTCGCTGCCCAGGCCCTGGTTGACCACGGGGTGGTCGCGCATGGCGGCGACGGCGGTGAGCATGTCCTTGGGGAAGTCGATGCCGCTGGAGCGGTCTTCGTTGAGCGGGGCGATGGGGTCGCGGGCGGCGTCGAGGCCGTGCTCCATGCCGGTGAGGATGGCCGCCAGCACCAGGTAGGGGTTGGCGTCGGCGCCGGCCAGGCGGTGTTCGATGCGCAGGTTGCGGCCGTCGGACTCGGGAATGCGGATGCACGCGTCGCGGTCTTCGAAGCCCCAGCTGGCGCGGCTGGCGGCGTTGACCATGGCGCCGTAGCGGCGGAAGGCGTTGTGGTTGGCGGCGAAGATCGGCATGCAGTGGGGCAGCAGGTCCAGGCAGCCGGCCACGGCGTGGCGCAGCGGGCGCTGGCCCTGGGCGTCCAGCAGGTTGTGGCCGTCGCGGTCGTAGAGGCTGACGTGCACGTGCATGCCGCTGCCCGGTGCCTGCAGGTAGGGCTTGCTCATGAAGCTGGCGCGCAGGCCGTGCTTGAGGGCGACGCCACGGGTGCTGCGGCAGAACAGGGCAGCCCAGTCGGCGGCCTTGAGGCCGTCGTCGCAGTGGCCGAAGTTGATCTCGAACTGGCCGGGGCCGAGTTCGGCGGTGATGACGTTGGCGGCCACGCCCTGTTCGTTGGCGGCGTCGACCATTTCGTGCAGCACGCTGGAGAAGCGCGAGAGGCGCTCGATGTGCATGTTCGGCTGGTCGTCCTCGTCTTCGCACAGCGGGTCGCGGGGGAAGCGCGGCAGGCCGGCGTCGAGCTTGCGGTCGAACAGGTAGAACTCCAGCTCGAAGGCCACCACCGGGCGGATGCCGCGCCGCTCCAGGCGCTGCAGCACGCGGGCGAGCACTTCACGGGGTTCGAATTCGATGGGCGCTTCGGTGCCGTCGGAGGTGATCAGCATTTGCCCCAGGGGCTCCTTCTCCCAACGCACCGGCACCAGGGTGCCCGGCACCAGGCGGCGCGGGGCGTCCGGGTCGCCGTCGGCGAAGCAGTAGTCACCGATGGGGTACAGCCCGCCCTGGGTGCCGAGCAGCACGCAGTTCTGCGGGACCTTCAGCGGGCCACCGGCGGCCACTTTCTCCAGCATGTCGATGGGGTAGCGCTTGCCGTAGAAGTGCCCGGGGATGTCCAGGCAGATCAGGTCGACGTAGCGGATGTCCGGGTGACGTTCGCGAAAGGCGCGGACTTCGCTGAGCAGATCGGGGTGTCTTGTTGTTGTCATCACTGCGGTCCTGCAAGGGAAAGGGGTGTTCGGGGGAGAAGCTGCCGGGTGTCAGGTGAAGACCCAGAGCACCCGCGTCGGCCGTTCGGAGAGGTTGGCGTAGCGGAACTGCGCATGGGGCGGCAGCTGGAAGCTGTCGTTGGCGTAGAGGGTCACCGGCTCGGCGTCGTCGCCGTACCAGAGCGTCAGCTCGCCTTCGAGGACGAAGCCGCCCTGCTCGGAGCTGTCGTCCAGGTGCCCTTCGCCGCTGGTGGCGCCGGGCTCCAGGTGGCTTTCGAGCATGGAGAAGCCGCCGGACATGGTCGGCGAGGCCAGCACGTCGGTGATGCCGCCGGCGTAGTAGAGGGTGCGGCGCTCGTCGGGGCGGGTGACCCAGGGGATCTCGCGGGGCTTGCTGAGGCTGTAGAAGTAGGTGGTCGGCACCCCCAGCGCTTCGCTGATGGCGGTGAGATCGGCCACCGTGGGGCGCGAGAGGCCACGCTCGACCTGGGAGAGGAAGCCCACCGAGCGGTCGATGCGGGTGGCCAGGTCGCCCAGGGTCACGTTCTTGTGCTTGCGCAGGTCGCGGATGAGGATCGCGAGGCCTTCGATTTCGTCTTGCTTGTCCATCTGGAATCTCCGTGGTGCCCGCCGGGTGCCGGCGGGCGGCCCTTCAGATCACGTCGCGCAGGCGGTAGTACGCCTTGCCGATGGCCTCCAGCGGCGGCGCCAGCAGCGCGCCACCGGGGAAGCCGGGGTTGTTCAGGCGCTGGTAGAGCCCCAGCAGGCGGTCGTCACCGAGAATGGCGTCGGCCACGGCACGGGCACCGGCCAGGGTCGGCAGCACGCCGTGCCCGGAGAAGCCCTGCAGCCAGTAGCGCTGGCCGCTGCGGCCGATGTCCGGGGTGCGCTTCATGCTGCAGTCCAGGTGCCCGCCCCAGCCGTACTCGATGCCCACGCCGCGCAGCTGCGGGAAGACCCGCTCCAGGTGCGGCCGGGTGGCAGCCGCTACGTCCCTGGGCAGGCCGCCCAGGTAGGTGCAGCCACCGCCGAAGAGCAGGCGGTGGTCGGGGGTAAGGCGGAAGTAGTCGGGGACGAACTGGTTGTCGATCACGCAGCTGTTGCGCGGCAGCAGGGAGCGCGCCAGCGCCGGGTCCAGCGGTTCGGTGGCGACCTGGTAGGAGCCCACCGGCAGCACGCGCCGGGCCAGGGCCGGGTCGAGGCGGTCGATGTAGGCGTTGCAGGCCAGCACCAGCACGTCGGCACGCACTTCGCCTTCGGCGGTGCGTACGCTGTAGCCCTCGCCGCGGGTGCGGTATTCCAGGGCCTGGGTCTGTTCGAAGATGCGCCCGCCAGCCGCTTCCAGGGCGTTGGCCAGGCCGTGGGCGAGCTTCAGCGGGTCGAGGTGGCCGGCCTCGGGGTCGTAGAGGGCAGCCTGGTAGCGCGGGCTGCCGATCCATTCGGGCAGTTCGTCGCGCTCGATGACGCGCAAGGCGTCGTAGCCCCACTTCGCCTCGGCCTCGCGCTGGGCCTCGTGCAGCTGGCCGACCCGGCGCGGCAGCACGGCGGCCCACAGGCTGCCGCTGCGGTAGTCCACCTCGAAGCCGTGGCGGGCGGGCAGCTCGCGGATCTCCTCGGAGGCCCAGCGCATGCTGTCCCACAGTTGGCGGGCGCCGTCGACGCCGAGCGCCTTCTCCAGCGGGGGCATGTCGCAGGACCAGCCCAGCAAGGCCTGCCCGCCGTTGCGCCCGGAGGCCGCCCATGCCAGCCGGCTGGCCTCCAACAACACCACGCGCTTGCCGGCCAGGGCCAGGCGCAGGGCGGTGTGCAGGCCGCTGAAGCCGCCGCCGACCACCACCACGTCGCAGTCCTGGCTCGCCTGCAGGCGTGGGCGCAGCGGGATGGGGCCGGGGAAGGCGGCGGCGTACCAGGTACCGACATGCTGGGCGGATCGCTTGAACATGGGGGCCTCGTGAAATTTTGTAGATTTAATTTCATGAAAATCTATCCAATAAATTTCACAAAGCCAACCCCGGAACGAACCGACGAGAACCCTTTCACGCGGGGCCGGTCCCACTGGCTGCAACACCTTGAAGCGCGAGCGGAAGCCGATCACCCTGTACGCCCGGCGCCGCCGCCCATCACTGCCCTGGCCGAGGAGCCTCCATGCGTCCGTCACTGTCCCGCCTGTCCGTCCCGCTGCTGGCCGTCGCCCTGCTGGTCGGCTGCACCCACACCGCCAAGACACCGGAGCGCCCTGCCGAGGCGCAGGTGCCGGCCAACGTCATCCGCGAGACGCCGCCCAGCGAGCTGGAGGTGCTGCAAGTGCAGGCCCAGCGCGGCGACCCGGAGAGCCAATTCAAGCTGGGCAGCCACTTCTTCGTGGCCAAGGACTACCGCCAGGCCCAGTACTGGTGGGCCCGCGCCGCCGACCAGGGCAATGCCGTGGCGGCGGTAAGCCTGGCCTTCCTCTACACCGGCCGCAACGACCCGGCCCTGGCCAACCAGCCGGAGATGCTGCGCTACCTGAACCAGTCCGCCGCCGCCGGCAACCCCATGGCCCAACACGTGCTCGGCAGCCTGTACCTGCGGGGCGAAGGCGTGCCGCGCGACCCGGACCAGGCCCGCCGCCTGTACCAGTCGGCCTGCGCCCAGCATTACGAGGCCAGTTGCAAGGCGGTGCAGGCGCTGCCGGGCGATTGAGAGCAAACACGATGCGCAAAGCGCTTGCTGTTGCACTGCTTGCCGGTTCATTGCCGAGCCATGCCGGGGAGAAGCTGGATGGGGTGGCAATGAGCATCACCCTTGTCGCTTTAGGCACCCTCTGCCTTCCGAGCTACTCGACCGGGGCCCTCATGGACTCGGGACACAAGGCACGGGCGCGGGACGATGCCGCCGCCTTCGTAGCCAGCGACGGCGACATCCGGGGCCCCGAGCTGGAACGGGCCCTGCGGGAGCTGCGCCAACAGCCGCTGCCCACCGGCACCGACGACCTGGCCCTGGCCCGCGCCATCCTCGCCTCTACACCCTGAAGCCCTTCAGCTGCCGATCACGCCGCCGTCGTTCTTGGTGATGAGCACGGTGGTGGAGCGCGGGCGGCTCTTGCCGTCGCTGGCGGGGTAGCTGATGCCGGGGTGCTGGATGTTGACCCACATGCTGCGGCCGTCCGGGGTGAAGGTGATGCCGGTCAGCTCGCAGCCGCGCGGGCCGACCAGGAAGCGGCGCACCTCGCGGGTCCTGGGGTCGGCGCAGAGCAGCTGGTTGCAGCCGATGCGCGCCATGGCCGGCTCGATGTCGTCGAAGTCGGTCTCGATCCACAGGCGGCCGGCGGGGTCGAAGGCCAGGCCGTCCGGCGAGGAGAAGGCGTCGCCGTTGATGGTGCCGATGAGGTTGGCCGGCACCGGCTGGCCCTTGTCGTCCTTCGCCCCCTGGGGCTCGCCGGCGAGGAGGAAGATCTCCCATTCGAAGGTGGTAGCGGTGGGGTCGCCGCCCGCCTCGTTCCAGCGCAGGATCTGCCCGTGCAGGTTGTGCGGGCGCGGGTTGGCGGCGTTCAGCGGCTTCTTGGCGCCGCGCTCGTCGTTGTTGGTGAGGGTGACGTAGACCTCACGGGTCTCCGGGTGCGCAGCCACCCACTCGGGACGGTCCATGGGCGTGGCGCCCACCCGGTCGCCGGCGGCGCGGGCGTTGAGCAGCACCTCGGCCTGGCTGGGGAAGCCGTTCTCGGCGGTGAGGCCGTTCTGCCCGTGCACCAGGGCCAGCCACTGGCCCTTGCCGTCGTCGTCGAAGCGGGCGACGTAGAGGGTGCCCTCGTCCAGCAGGTCGCGGGCGGCCCTGGGGTTGGCGGCGTCGAAGCGGCCGCTGGGCACGAACTTGTAGATGTACTCGCCCTTGGTGTCGTCGCCGTAGTAGTAGGCCATGCGCCCGTCCTTGCCGAGGGACAGGGTGGAGCACTCGCGGCAGAAGCGGCCGACGGCGGTGCGCTTCTTCGGCGTGCTGCCGGGGTCGAAGGGGTCGATCTCCACCACCCAGCCGAAGCGGTGCGGCTCCTGCACGTGGCCGTCGTGGGGCTGGTCGCGGTAGGGCGTGGCGTCGAAGCGGGGGTCGGCGGTCTCCCAGCCGTAGTTCTTGCTCAACCCTTCCCTGGCGATGCCGTAGCGTTTGTGGGACACGCGCTGGGCATGGTCGGCCGCGTCGCGGTTGATGAAGTAGTTGTGCCAGTTCTCCTCGCAGGCGAGGTAGGTGCCCCAGGGGGTGACGCCCATGGAGCAGTTGTTGAGGGTGCCGATCACCTCCCGCCCGCTGGGGTCGGAGGCGGTCTTCATCAGCGGGTGGCCGGCCAGCGGGCCGCTGAGCTGCATGGGGGTGAGGGTGGAGATGCGGCGGTTGTAGCGCGAGCCGGCGACCCGCTGCCAGTGGCCGCGGCCATCCTTCTTCACCTCGATGACGCTGACGCCGTGTGCCGCCTGCTCCTTCTTCACGTCCTCCGCCTTGCGCTTGCCGTCGACGTAGACGATGCCGGCGGCATGCAGGGTGGGGTTGATGTATTCGTGGTTGATCACCAGCAGGCCGTGGTCGCTGGGCGCCTCTGGGAAGGGGAAGAAGTGCATGCCGTCGTGGTTGTCGCCGGCCTGCTTGAGCTGGTCCTCCCAGGTTTCGCTGGCGTCGCCCTTGAAGGCCGGCGCATCGGCGAGCACGGCGTCGCCCCAGGAGAAGAACGGCCGGGCGCTGTAGCCCTCGGCGACGATGACCTGGTCGAACGTGGCATCGAACTGCTGGGGCACGCCCTTGAAACCCAGCAGCGGGGTCTCGGCCAGGGTGCGGCAGGCGCTGATGCCGCCACCGAAGAAGCCCAGGGCCGCCATCGCCAGGCCGCCCTTGAGCACGTTGCGGCGACCGGCATCGACCATCCGGTCCATGCTGCGGTTGCCACTGGGGTTGATGGCCTCGTCGTCGTGGGCGGCGAGTGCGGCATGGAAGGCTGCGAAGTCCTGGTTCATCACGTCTCTCTTCTGGTCTGCGCCGGCGCTGCGCGCTCAGCGTTCGATGCGGTAGTGGAAGGTGTTGCGCACGCCGGGCACGGCCACGGGCTGGCCGTTCTCCAGGCGCGGCTGGTAGCGGAACGTCTGCGCCGCGGCCAGTGACGGGCGGATGAACAGCGGGTGGCAGTCGCCCACCACCTGCGGGTCCTCGACGCGGCCTTGCGGGTTGACCCGGTACTCCACCGTGCAGTCGCCCTGGATGCCCTTGTCGAGGGCGCGCTGGGGGTAGTCCGGCGCTTCCTTGGCGATCGGCAGGTACTGGCGGCTGTTGGCGGCGGCTTCGGCGGCGGCCTGGCGCGCGCGCTCGGCGGCCTGGCGTTGCTGTTCCGCCTGGCGGGCCAGGTCGAGCTGGCGCTGTTGTTCGGCGGCGACGCGCTCGGCCTGCAGGCGCTGCTGCTCGCGGCGCTGGGTTTCCCGCTGCACCTGCTCCTGGCGCTTCTGTTCTTCCACCCGCTTGCGGGCCAGGGCGGCCTGCTCCTGCTTGCGCTGCTCGATGCGCGGGTCGACCTGCGGCTTCGGCGGCTCGAGCGGCATCGGGGGCGGCGCCACCGGGGCGGGTTCGGCCACGGCCGGCTGCACCGGCGCCGGGGGCGCGGGGGCCGGTTCGGGCACCGGCGCGGGCAGGCTGATGAGCTGGGTGGTGAGCACCCGCTGCACGGGTTCGGCGGGGCGCTCGGGGGCCCAGCCGGCCATCAGCAGCACCAGCGCAGCCAGGTGCAGGGCCAGGGCGCAGCCGGCGGCGAAGGCGTGGCGCCAGAACCCGGCAGCGGGCAGGCGCAGGCGGGAAAGCGGGGTGTCGCCCATGACCATCACGCTCATTGCGGCGCCTCGGTGATCAGCCCGAGGTTGGCCACCCCGCCCTGCTGCAGCGCGGCCATGGCGGCCACCACCTTGCCGTAGCCGGCGTCCTGGTCGGCGCGGATGTACACCTGGGTGTCGCCGCGCTCGGCGATCAGCGCGCCCACCTTGGCGGTCATCTCCTCCAGGGCCACGGCGCTGTCGGTCCGGTTCTCGGTGTCCAGCTCGGTGCCGAGGTTCCAGTAGTAGCCGCCGTCGGCCTGCACCGAGAGGGTGAGGATGCGCTGCTGGCTGTCACGGGGCAGCGCCTCGCTGGCCACCTTGGGCAGTTCGATCTTCACGCCCTGGGTGAGCATCGGCGCGGTGACCATGAAGATCACCAGCAGCACCAGCATCACGTCGATGTAGGGCACCACGTTCATTTCGGCCTTGGGGCCGTGCTTGCGCTGGGGACGGACGAGCATGCTGCACCTCAGGCCGCGGCGGCGACGGGATTGGCGCCCACCAGGCGGCGTTGCAGGCGGCCCTGCAGCTCATTGCCGAAGGCGTAGTAGCGCGCCACCAGGCCCTGGGCGCGGGCCGAGAAGCGGTTGTAGGCGATCACCGCGGGGATGGCGGCGAACAGGCCGATGGCGGTGGCGATCAGGGCTTCGGCGATGCCCGGGGCCACGGTGGAGAGGGTCGCCTGCTGCACCTGGGACAGGCCGATGAAGGAATTCATGATCCCCCACACGGTGCCGAACAGGCCGATGTAGGGGCTGACCGAGCCGACGGTGGCGAGGAAGGTGAGGCCCTTCTCCAGGCGCTCCTCCTCCTCGGCGATGGCGACGTAGAGGCTGCGTTCGACACCGTCCACCACCCTGTCCGGGGCGATGCCCGGCTCGCGGCGCAGCTGGGCGAACGCCTGGTAGCCGGCCTGGAAGATGCGCTCCAGGGCGGCGTCCTCGTCCGGCTCGCCGTCCTTGCGCTGCAGCTGGCCGAGCTCGGCGGTGCCGCGCAGGCGCGCCAGGAAGGCCTTGGCCTGCCGCTCGACGCGCCCCAGCAGGGCGCCGCGCTGGACGATCAGGTACCAGCTGAACAGGGAGGCGAGCAGCAGGATCGCCATCACCCCTTTCACCAGCAGGCTGGCGTCGCTGATCAGGCCCCAGACGGTCATCTGTTCCAGTGTTGCGTGCATGGTTCGGTTCCTCGTGTTGCCGGGCCCGCTGGCCCTATTCGATTACGCGGTGGTGACGGATTGATGACAGCGCTTCAGTGCAGGCCCAGGGTCCGGGCCACCTCGGCCCAGGGCACGAACTTGAAGTTCTGGGTCTGCTCGGGCATGCGCTTGCGGCCGTCCTGCACCACCAGCAGGCCCTGGCTCCAGGGGCCGCCGAGGTTGGCGGAGGTGACTTCCAGGCCGTCGGTCTCCGAGGCGCCGTCGATGCCGGCGGCGGCGTTGAGGCCGACGCGGAAGGCGCCGCGCAGGGCGAAGGGCGGCTCGGCGTCGAGCACCACGTAGCTGTCGTTGCCCTGGCTGGAGATCACCAGGTAGTCGCGGGCCTCGCTCTGGTAGAGGGCCAGGCCCTCGACGTCGGCGTGCAGCGCGTCGCCCACCTTCATCACCGAGGCGAGGTCGGCGGGGGCGTCGGCGCGGGCGTCCAGGGCCCAGACGCCGACGTCCTCCTCGCCGATGAACAGGCGCTGGCGCTGGTCGTCGGCGACACAGCCCTCGGGCTGGCTGTCGACACGGAACTCGCGCACCAGCTGCCCGCTCGCCGCGCCGTTGGCGCCGTCCAGGCGGTATTGCAGGAAGCGCCCGTCCTTGCCGTTGGCGAAGGCGTAGAGCTCGCCGGAGGCCGGCTGAAACAGGCAGATGCCGTAGATCTCCTTGAGCGGGGTGGGCACCTCGCCGGCCGGCTTTACCTCGCCCGTGCCGCGGTCGATGGCGAACAGGCTGAGGCTGTTGCGGTCGCGGTTGCTGGCCACGGCGAGGTCGACCCGCTGGCCGCCGAGGGCGAAGCCGGGGCGCACGTCGACGTTGTTCAGGCGACCCACCGGCAGTTCCTGCAGCAACTGGCCATCGAGGCCGTAGACCAGCAGGCCCTGCTTCTTGTTGGTGCCGAGCACGCGGCTAGCGGCCGCATCGTTCGGGTTGACCCAGATGGCCGGGTCGTCCGCCGCATCGCCCTGGCGCCCCACCGGTTCGCTCTGGCGCAGGGCGGCGACGCTGGGCAACACCGGCGGCAGGGCCACGGGCTTTGCCTGCCAGTCCAGCCGGCCCTGGTGGAAGCGCCCGCTGGTGTCGTCCTGCAGCAGCAGCTCGGTGCCCCTGGCGCTGGCGGCGACGGCGATGCGCTCGGGCTCTTCCAGGCCCGGCAGCGCCAGGCTGGCCACGGCCTGCCAGGCCTCGCCCTGCTGCTGGTAGAGGTGCAGGCGGGCGGCGGACGGGTCCAGCGCCAGCAGGCCGCCGGGCACCACGGCCATGGCCCCGGCGCGTTTCGCCAGGCCGCCGAAGGGGGCCACCAGGTCCACCGGCACGCGGGCAYTGTCGGCTTCCGGGTGGGCCGGGTAGGCCCAGAGGCCGACGTTCTCTTCGTTGACGAACAGGCGGTTGGCAGCGTCGTCCACCTGGCAGTATTCGGCCGCCGGTGGCAGGGCCAGGCCGCGCACGCGCCGGGCCTCGGCATTCAGGCGCGGGCCGGCGCCCACCAGCCACTGCTCGCCGTGGCCGTCCTCGCCCACCAGGAACAGGTAGAGGTTGCGCGCGTCGTCGCGGTACAGGCAGAGCCCGGCGACGGCGTAGTCGCGGGCCGGTAGTTGCAGCGGGGCGCTCCAGCGCTGGGCGCCGGTGTCCAGGCTCACCAGGGTGGCCTGCTGGGTGGCGTTGTCGAGGCTGGCGACGATCACGCCCCGGGGCCCGGCGCTGCGCAGGTCGAGGCCGGAGAAGGAGCCGGGCAGGCGCGCCCGTTCGCGGCCTTCGCCGTCGAGCAGGAGCAGGCCGTCGCGCTCGCTGGCGGCCAGGCGGGCGTCGCTGCCGGGCAGCGGGCGAAGGTCTTCGGCCTTGAGGGCGGAGGCGCCCCATGGGCTGAGGTCGAGCCGGGGGGACGAGGACTCGGCGGCCGGGCGCGGCTGGCAGGCGGCCAGGCCGAACAGGGCGGCGAACAGCAGGGCGGTGCGGGGGCGGATAGCGGTCATCGGGCGGTTCCAGGCGATACGGGGGTGCCGCCCTCCCCGGTGGGGAGGGCGTGGCGATCAGAAGTGGGTGAAGGTCAGGCCGAGCGTGTAGGTGGGGCCGTATTCCTCGTACTGGGCGTTGTAGCTGCGGCGCCCGGTGTAGACGTAGTAGTGCTCGTCGGTGAGGTTCTGCGCCTCGAAGGACAGCTGCAGCTCCTTCGTCAGGAAGTAGCGGGCGCTGAAGTCGACGAAGGTTTGCGAATCCACGTGCAGGTCGTGCTGGCGGTCGCCCACCGGGGCCACTTCGAACAGGTAGTCGGACTTGTAGTTGGCCGACAGGCGCAGGCTGAGTTTGTCGTTCTCCCAGCCGAGCATCAGGTTGCCGACGGTGTCGGACTGGTTGGGCAGGTCGATGTCGCGCTTGAGGGTGCGGCCGCTGGCCTGGTCGAAACCCTCGATGCTGGCGTCGGAGCGGCTGAAGGTGGCGTTGGCGCCCAGCAGCAGGCCGTTCCAGGGCGCGGGCAGCCAGTCGAACTTCTGCGAGTAGGCCAGTTCCAGGCCGTAGAGCTTGGCGTTGTCGCCGTTGGCGTAGGTGTTGGCCTCGTCGAAGGTCGCCCAGGCGCCGGTGCCGGCGAGGTCGGTGTTGTAGATGAAGTTGTCGATGTCCTTGTAGAAGACGAAGGCGGAGACCACGCCGGCGCGGCCCAGGTAGTGCTCGATGCCCAGGTCGAAGTTGCTCGACTCCAGCGGCGACAGGTCGGGGTTGCCGAAGCTGGCCTCGTCGCCGTCGATGACGAAGCCCGGGGCCAGCTGGCCGAAGGTGGGGCGCACCACGCTCTTGGTCCAGGCGGCGCGCAGCTGGGTGTCCTTGTCCAGCTGGTAGCGGGCGTGCAGGCCGGGCAGCCAGTGGTGGTAGTCGCGCTTGCGCTCGATGCTCTCGAAGGCGCCGTCGCGGATGCCGGTGCCCTTGGCCTCGAATTCGGTGCCTTCGTAGCGCAGGCCGGCGATGAAGCGCCAGTCGTCCACGTCCAGGGTGTTCATGAGGTAGGCGGCGTTGATGTCCTCGCTCATGTCGAAGTCGTTCACCCGCGACTCTTCCTCGTTGTAGAAGTCGGCGGCATTGAGCTGGCCGAGCAGGCCCTTGATGGCGCTGGCGCTGATGCCGGGGCCGAAGCGGTCGAGGGCGTAGTGCACGGTGCCCTTCTGGAACCGGCCGAGGTTGAGCTGTTCGTCGGTGAAGAAGGTGTCCAGGTCCTCGTAGGTCCAGGCTTCCAGGTCGTTGGTCTTGTCGCGGCGGCTGAGCTTGCCGCCGAACTTGGCCTGGGCGGCGTAGCCGGAGAGGTCGTAGTCGCGGGCGAGGTCGAGGCGGATGTTCTTCTCGGTGTCCTTGGTGTTCTGCTTTTCCCAGTCGATCTTGTCGAGGGCGAAGTTGGCCGGGTCGTAGAACGCGTCCTCGACGTTGAGGCGCGGCTTCTTGCTGTCGTCGAAGCCGGTACCGGTGAAGTCGCGGATGCCTTCGAAGGTGGCACCGGCGATGTGGCCGGGGCTGTCCTCGCTGGAGCGGCTGTAGCCGGCCTGCCCGCTCAGGGTCCACAGGCCCATCATGCGTTCGCCGCCGAACACGTAGGACTGGATCTCCTGGGTTTCCTCGCGGTCCTTGAGCTTGCGGTTACCCTCGCCGTCGCCGGTCTCGCCTGGCAGGCGCGCGTTGTCGAATTCCATGCCGGCGGAGTTACGCGTCTCGCTGTCCTTGAAGCGGCTGTAGAGGGTGCGCAGGTAGTAGCTGGAGCTGTCGTCGGGCTTGTAGTCGAAGTTGAGGCCGCCGCCGGCACGCTCGCGGGTGATGGCGTAGTCACGCTGTTCCAGTTCCTCCAGGCGGGCGCCGTCCTCGAAGTCCCAGGCGCCGCCGGTCTCGACGTTGTCGGAGCCGAACTTGCGCTCCTGCCAGCTCAGGGCCGCGGCCACGCCGAAGTTGTCGATGCCCTCGCCCAGGCTGAAGCGGTCGCTGATGGCGCCGGAGAACTTGGGGCTGGTCTTGTCGGTGTTCTCGTCGTAGCTGCCCTCGGTGCTGCCGGTGTAGAACAGGCCCTCGTGGTCGAAGGCGGAGAGGCTCTCCACGTCGATGGTGCCGCCGAGGGAGTTGGCGTCCATGTCCGGGGTGAGGGTCTTGATCACGGTGAGCGACTGCACCAGCTCGGCTGGCAGCACGTCCAGGGCCACGGCGCGGCGGTCGCTTTCCGGGGCGGGCACCAGGGTGCCGTTGATGGTGACGCTGTTCAGGTCCGGGCCCAGGCCGCGCACGCTGACGAAGCGGCCTTCGCCCTGGTCGCGCTCCACCGAGACGCCGGGCAGGCGCTGCACCGCTTCGGCGGCGTTCTGGTCCGGCAGCTGGGCGACGCCATCGGCATGCACCACGCTCTCGACGCTGTCGGAGGCGCGCTGCTCCTTCAGGGCCTTGTCGATGCTCACGGCCTGGCCGACCACCTCGACGTGCTCGGTGGCGCCGGCGGCGCCCTCGTCGGCGGCCAGCGCGACGCCGGCCATGGCCAGGGTCAGCGCGCTGAAGGTGAAGCCCGCGAGCCGGGCGGCGGTGCTGCGCTTGTACATGAATGCTCTCCCCAGGATTGGTTCCAGGCCAGGCAAATGGCCCGGCAATGTGGGAGCGGACGCTAGGCAGCGCGGATGAAGCTTCTGTGACAGGACAACGGCACCGGACGGGAATGGCGGGGTTTTGCGGGGGTAGCCCCGGGGTTTTGAGCTGATAGGACCCGAGCATGGCGATGCAAGCCAGGCCGGAGCCTCCTGTAGGGGCGAATTCATTCGCCCAGCGGAGCGCAGGTCCGCCGCTACCTACAGCCCCGCAGAAGCAGCCCTGCGGGCTGCCTGGCGAATGAATTCGCCCCTACGAAAGCAGCGCGAAATGCTGAAAAACACCCCACGTCCCCTGAGCCGATCCGACCCTCCCACCCCGCTCCGGCGCTGCAACCTCGCCGTCACAATCATCTGCTCTGCTGGCCCGGTCTAACCCTGCGGACCTGCCCATGACCTCCCTGCTGACGCTGCACCGCCTCAAGCTCACCGCGCTGTTCCTGGCTGCCAATGCCGGGTTGCTGCTGCACCTGGCGGTGGGCGACCTGAAGGCGGCGTCGGAGTGGGTCTGGCTGGACATACTCGGCGAGGGCGGTTCGGCGCTGCTGGCGCTGGTGTGGATCGGCCTGGTGCTGAAAAGCCGGCCCGCCGGGCGGGTGACCAACCTGCTGGTGCTGGGGCTGGCGGGGGTGTTCTTCTCCTGGTGGATCGACAGCCTCGACGAATTCATCCGCATGCCCGACACGGTGCACTGGGACCACTGGCTGGAGTCGGTGCCGATGCCCATCGGCCTGGTGCTGCTGACCCTGGGCATCTACCACTGGCACCGCGAGCAGTTGGCCATCAGTGCGCAGATGGAGAAGCGCGAGCGGCTGTTCCGCGAACACCGCCAGTTCGACACCCTCACCCCGCTGGGCGACGCCGACTACCTGCGCCGCCAGCTGGAGCTGGGCCTGGGCGAGGCCGCCGCGAACGGCCAGCCGCTGTCGCTGGTGATCCTCGACATCGATGACTTCAGCCAGGTCAACGACCGCTTCGGCCACGCCGAGGGCGACCACCTGCTGCTGGCCCTGACACAGTTGCTGCTGCTCAACCTGCGCCGCCAGGACCTGCTCTGCCGCCTGGCCGGCGACCGCTTCGTGGTGCTGCTGCCGAACACCGGCGAGCGCCAGGCGCACCAGCTGGCCACGGAGCTGGGCGAGGCGGTGGCGCACTTCGCCCACCGCACCCGCCAACACGGCGAGCGCCTGCAACTGCGCACCAGCACGGCGGTGGCGATGGCCCTGGACGAGAGCCCCGAGGCGCTGCTGCAACGGCTCAACCTGGCCCTGGCGAAGGCGCGCTCGCCGCGCCTGGCCCACAGTGCCTGAGGTGCGCGATGACCATCAGGGGTGACTGGTACGAGTGCGACAGCCGCTTCATCCCGGCCCACGGCCAGCCGGCGGTGCTGATCGACCTGGCGCTCTCGCGGGGGATCGACAGCCACCGCCTGCTGCGGGGGACCGGGCTGTTCTACGAGGACATCCTCGCCGGTGGGCAGCTCGTCAGCCCGCAGCAGTTCCTCGGGCTGATCGGCAATGCCCGGCGCCTGCTGGCTGCCGACGACACGGCCTTTCTCTTCGGCCAGCGGCTTTTGCCCGGCCACTACGGCGCCGCCAGCCACACCCTGCTGCATGCCGAGCACCTGCAGGATGCGCTGGGCCAGTTGATCCGCCAGCGGGCGCTGCTGACCCCGTTGCTGGCGCCCCGGCTGTTGCTGGACGAGCAGGACGCCTGGCTCTACTGGGTGGACGCCTGCGGGGCAGGGGAACACCGGCGCTTCCTGCTGGAGGCGAGCATGGCGGCGGTGGCGGCGCTGTGCCGGCGCCTGGGCGGGGAGCGGCTGCCGTGGCGCTACCACTTCGCCCATGGCCAGCCGCGTTGCATCGAGCAGTACTGGGTGCACCTGGGGGAAGAGGTGCGCTTCGACCAGCACGTGGACGCCATGCAGGTGCCGCGCGCCTGGCTGACCCGGGCGCTGCCGGAGGTGTCGCAGACCGCCGGCCGGGTGGCACGCCAGGAATGTGCGCGCCAGCTGGAGACGCTGGGCCATCGCGCCAGCCTGCTGGACCGGCTCTACGGCTGGTTGCTGGAGCGGGTGCGCGAGGCGCCGGTGCTGGAGGACGCGGCCCAGGCCTTCGCCATGAGCCCGGCCACCTTCAAGCGCAAGCTGGCCAAGCACGGCACGCACTACCAGGAGCAGCGCGACCTGGTGCGCAAGCACGTGGCGCTGTACCTCTATCGCATCAAGGGCTACGGCAACGACGAGGTGGCGGCGTACCTGCGCTTCCACGACAGCACCAACTTCCGCCGCTCGCTCAGGCGCTGGACGGGGCTCTCCCCCAGCGCGCTGCGCCAGCTGTTCGGGGCTTGAGGGGCGTCATTCGTAGAACAGCGTGAGGGTGGCGGTGGTGATCACTGCGCCGGGGGCGATGTCCGGCTCGTGCTGGTGATAGCGGGCGATGAGCGGGATGGCACTGGGGCCACCCTGGGTACCGCTGGCCTGATGGAAGGCCTTGATCCCGAGCACCAACGGCTCGCCGTTGCCAGCGCCCTTGAGCAGTTGCACGCCCACGCCCCTGGCCATGCCGGCGCCGGTGCTGTTCTGCAGCACCGAATCCGCGGCCTTCAGCCCGTCCACGCGGTAGTGGATGCGGATGTCCGGGTCGCAATCCAGGTGGATGTCGAACGGCCGCTCCCGGGCGGAACTGCCCACCCCCTCGAAGTGGTGGAGGTTGGCAGTGGGCAGGTGCACGGTGAGGGTGGGTTCGAGCAGCCGGCAGCCCTTCTTGTTGAACACCAGGCGGGTCGGCGGGAAGGTCAGTTCGTTGGTCAGCAGGTTGTGGTAGTAGACCTGGATCGGCTTGATGGCGAAGGTGCCCGACTCGATGGGGCCGGTCTTGATCAGTTGGAACCACCACAGCTGGGCGGGTGCGTAGGTGGTGGCGGATATCTGCGTCTCGGTGCGCGGGTGGCCCATGAAGATGCCGCCGCTCATGGTGGCGGGCGGACGGCTGCCGTTGTTGGCCCAGGCCACCTTGATGCCGATGCCCGGCACGCCGCTTTCATACACATGCTCGAGGGCCGTCCGCTGCATGGTGGCGCTGTAGCCGTGGTCCATCCACAGGGTGCCGGGCCCCGTGCAGGTGGCGCTGGCGCTGCCGCCGCCCATCCAGCGGTTGGTGTCGTACAGCACGGTGCCGATCGGCGCATCGCGGTGAACGGTCAGGGTGGTGGGCAGCGGCAGCTGGTTCTTGTGCCCCGACCCGCTGCAGCTGGCCCCCCAGGCCATGCCGGACGCGAGCAGGAGTGCCAGGGCGCTGGCCAGCCGGGTGAAAGGACGCGGGTTCATGAAGGTGACCGGGGGAAAAATGGGGGGCGAATTTTAATGACTCGCTCCGTCTCTCCCTGTCGGCCGGGCGTCCGGCGTGACCGCCGCGCCTGTAGGCAAGCGCCGTAGGACGATCGAGCGACTCACTCGTAGAACATCGTGAGGGTGGCGGTGGTGATCACTTGGCCGGGGGTGACAGCGCTGTCGACCTGGTAATAGCGGGCGACCAGCGGAATCACGCTGAGGCCGGGCATCTCCCCGGTGTACAGGTGATAGGCCTTGGCACCCAGCACCAGTGGCGTACCTCCGCCCGCGCCTTTAAGCAGTTGCACGCCTACGCCCTTGGCCATGCCGGCACCCTCACTGTTCTTCAGCACCGAATCGGTGATCTGGAGCCCGTCCACTCGGTAGGAGACATGAATATCGGCGTCGCATTCCAGGGGGATAGTGAACGGACGCTCCCCTGCCGAACTGCCGTAACCGTCGAAGTGATGCAGGTTTGCAGTTGGCAGCGTCACGGTGATAGCAGGGTTGAGCATTCGGCAACCCTGCTTGTTGAACACCAGTTGGCTCGCCGGGAAGGTGAGTTCATTGGTCAGCAGGTTGTGGTAGTAGACCTGGATCGGCGCGATCTGAAAGGTGCCCGAGGCGATGGGGCCGGTCTTGATCAACTGGACCCACCAAAGCTGGGCCGGCGCGTAGGTGGTGGCGGATATCTGCATTTCAGTGCGCGGGTACCTCATGTAGGAGCCCCCGCTCATGGTGGGCGGCGGACGGTTGGCGTTGTTCGCCCAGGCCACTCGGATACCGATGCCCGGAACACCCGACTCATAGACGTCCGGCAGTGAAGTGGCTGTCATGGCCGCTCTGTAGCCATGGTCCTGCCAGATGGTGCCCGGCCCGGAGCAGGAGGCCGAGGCCACGCCCGTGCCGATCCAGCCATGGGTGTCATAGAGCACCGAACCGATGGGTGCGTCGCGCTGCAGGGTCAGCGTGGTAGGCAGCGGGAACTGGGTCTTGTGCCCCGAGCCCGTGCAACTGGCGCCCCAGGCAAGGCTGGACATCAGCAGGAGCGCCAGGGCACCTGCCAGCGTGCGGCATGCGGCGTGCTTCATGGGGGATGACCGACAGGGTAGGAAAAGGGGGTGGGAATTTTACCGATGCCATCAACATCGCCGTGTCGGCAACCCTTCACACCATCCTTGAATACCTGTAGGCAATCATCACTACATTCGTAGTCAATCAACCCACGAAATCGAATGGCCGGCCTGCCACGATTCGCCGGATATCCCCTCTCATCAAGCAATCAACGGCTTTTGGAGCCAGTGCCGTCCGATGCCCAGCCCCGGGACAAAGGCTATGGCGCGGACTCATTCCGGTCGCTCTCTAAGAATCCCCTCCTCCTCGTTCACGGTGCCCTCCATGAACACGACCTTGTGCCTTGCGTCCGGCAGCCTGCTTGCGCTGTTGGGGATACCCGGCTTCGTCCTGGGAGCCAACTGCTCCGGGTCGGGGTTGAAGACCAGCTACCCACTCCCCGCCACCCTCACAATCCAGCGGGACGCGCCGGTCGGTACCGTGCTGCATGACTCGGGGGGCTGGGTCGGTGGCGGTCAGGCGTCGGCGCGCTGCTCGGGCTTCGGCACCTTCTGGCTCGATCTGGGCTTCACCGGCAACACCAAGGCCACCGGCCTGGAGCATGTCTACGAGACCGGCGTGCCAGGGGTCGGCATCAAGGTGGCGTGGAACAAGGATCCTCAGGCCCGACCGGCGGGCATGGACGGCGGGATCTACATGACCATCCCGCGCTCGACCACGCAGATTTCGCGGGACACTTATGCGCCGGCCCAACGCTGGTGGATCCAGTTGATCAAGACCGGTCCCATCGCCTCGGGCACCTACCAGATCGCGCCGATCCGCAACTACTACCACAACCTCCTGACCAACGAGCTGGTGTTCCCGGCGAGCCAGGTGATCTACCAGAAACGCGGGTGCCGGTTGCAGAACTCGTCCCTGGACGTGCGCATGGCCAAGGCCCAGCTGCGGGACTTCACCGGGCCGGGCTCAACCGCGCGGCCGACGAATTTCCAGATTCCCCTGGAATGCGACCCGGACCTGCGCCTCTCCTACAGCCTGGACGCCCCGCTCAAGGCATCGCCTTCGGTGGTGCACAGCAGCGATACACGGGGCACGGCGCGGGGAGTGGGGGTGCAACTGCTCAGGGACAGCAACGGCGCCCCGGTGGTGTTCGGCGAGAAGGTCTTCTACACCGCCCTGGGGCCCGACCGGGGTGCGCTCCTCAACATCCCGCTCACGGCACGCTACTACCAGCTCGACACCGAGGTGGTGCCGGGCACAGTGGAGGCGCTGGTGCACCTGACGCTGTACTACGAGTGAGGCGAGCAGCGCCGTGAGCGCTGCCGGAAGCAGGCCAAGCCCGGGCTCGGCAGCTGGTGCGTACGTCGTATCGGCGACCCGGCCGTCACTCGTAGTACAGGGTGACCGTTGCATTGGTCACGATGAATCCCGGCCTGATCTGCTCCTGGAACTGGTAGTAGCGGGCCTGGAGCTCGATTTTCATATTGCTGTTCGGCCTGTCGGCTGTACCCAGAACATGTTTTTCCCCCAGCAATAACGGCTGCACCACATCCCCTTTCAGCAGCTGAACGCCGATACCGTTTGCCTGTCCGGGGCCTGTGCTGTTCTTGAGTACCGACTCGGTAGCAGGCAACCCATCGATGCGGTAGGACACATTGACCCCTTCATCGCAGTCCAGATCGATGCTGAAGATTCGGGGGCGCGCCGTTGAGCCGATCCCCTTGAACTGGCCGATATTGGACTGCAGCAGCGTGACCGTCTGCGTTGCGCCGGTCGCCACACAGCCACGCTTCTGGAACACCACCTGCGACGAGAGAAAGTTGAGCTGGTTGGTCAGCTCATCGTCGTAGTAGATCCGCACCGGATTCATGCTGAGGACGCCCGAGTTGATCGGGCCGGTCTTGATCAGCTGGATCCACCAGCGTTGCGCGGGTGAATAGTGGTTTCGCGGGATTGGCGTTCGGCGCCGTGCAGAGCGCATCATCTCCCCGCCTTCCATGTGGGCGGGGGTGTCCAGGTTGCTGGACCAGGCAACCCGGATGCCGACACCCGGCAGGCCGGTGACGTACACGTCCGTCTTGCCAGGAACCGTGACCTCGCTGGGGCCGGAAACGAAGCCCGTCCCGATGTAGTGCTGGAAGAGCCCCATGCAGTCAACATAGGCATCGCCGGAGCCGATCCAGCCATGGGTGTCGTAGATGACGCCACCGATCGGCAGGTCGCGGGGCACATTGAGGGGGCTGGGGAACGTGAAGTTGGTACTCTGGCCGCGCTTCAGGCTGCAGCCCAGCGCATGGGGGCTCACCACCCCCATCACGGGGAACAGCGCGACCACGAAGAGATACATCAGAAGTCGAGACGGCGTGATCAACTGTGCTCTCCACACATCAAGCGGAGCAGGCATGCTAGGTATCCGTCACAGTGCGGTAAATCGGCCCTGCCCCCTCCAGCCGTAGGGCCCTATCAATACCTCACCGCCCCGTTTCACCCCTTACATCAACCTGTGCGCCATTGGCCCAACCGGTAACCGATACCCACGATGCCCGAATACACCCAGCACGCCCTTGATGAAACTGACCGCCAGCTGATTGCCGCGCTGCAGATCAACGCCCGCGAAAGCGTCGCCACCCTCGCCCGCCGCCTCGGCATCGCCCGTACCACGGTGAACTCGCGCCTGGCACGGCTGGAGCGCAGCGGGGTGATCAGCGGCTACGGCGTGCGCCTGGGCCAGCGCGTGGCGGAAGGCGGCCTGCAGGCCTACGTGGGCATCACCGTGCGGCCACGCAGCGGCAAGGACGTGCTGCGCCGCCTGACCGGCATGGCCGAGGTGCAGTTGCTGTGCACGGTGAGTGGGGAGTTCGACTACGTGGCCTGGCTGCGCGCCGAATCACCGGAGCGGCTGGACCAGTTGCTGGACGAGATCGGCAATGTGGAGGGGGTGGAGCGCACCACCACCTCCATCATCCTCAGTTGCAAGATCGACCGCGGCCAGCCCCTGCCGGGGCCGGCCTGACGGGTCAGTCGTAGAACAGGGTGATGGTGGCATGCGAACCGACAAAACCTGGAGTAATGGTTGTTCCTATCTGCTTGTACTGGGCAGCTAACGATATTTCAGGGTTCGAAGGGTCTGATACAACCACGTTCTTCAACGGAATTTTCTCACCCATAAGCAGCAGCCCACCGTTACCGTGACGCTGAAGCAGTTGTACACCAACCCCACCCGCCAGTGGTTTGCCCTCAGTATTTCCCTCACCTGTGTTGAGCAAAGTAGATTGGTCGAACTTGGTACCATCGATCAGATATTTGACGCTGGTACTCGGCTCGCAATTAAGTCTGATCTTGAAGTCTTTGGGTCGAGTCGTAGTGCCAAACCCTCGAAAGTCCTTTGGCCAGGACTTGTCCAAATTCACTATCTGATCTTTCGTTTGCAAGCGGCAGCCGCGGATATTGAAAGCAAGCGACCCCCTCGAGAACTCAAGAACATTAGTGAGTGCGTTGCCATAAAAGACCCGGACAAAAGGAATAGAGAAATTGCCACTGGCCAAATTACCTGTCTTGATCAGTTGAAACCGCCAGTGACTGGCAGGTGTGTACTGCGTAGGTTTGAGCGGGGAATAGTTCAATGGCTCGGATTGCACGGGGCTAGTCATGAATTGGCCACCCTCGATATTGGGAGGTATCGGCGATATTTTGCGCGACCACGCCACCTTGACCCCCACTCCTGGCACTCCTGTCGGATAGACATCGGAAAAGCCGGGCACGCTCGTACCGCTCATGAATCCGTACGTCACGGACAACGGGCCGTGCTGCAGAAATCCACCGCAACTCACATCGCCCGCTGTGCCCACGATCCATTGGGAGTCGTAAAGCACGTATCCATTCGGCACATCATGAGGCACGGGCAACGTGGTGGGCAGCGGCGCCGGAGTAGTAACAGTGGCGCGATTCAGCGTGCAAAAAGCAACTACCGCCCAGGCCTGCTGCATGGAGGCTGCCCAAAGCACGCCAAAAAGGATCAGTGAACGACTACGCCAACTTCCCATGAGGCATCTCCCTGTGTCCCGGATATGAAGGCCCGCATGATGGCTGATCAGCTTGTCGGGACGATCCGAAGCGCATCCCTTCCTCACGAAAGCCCAGCACCTATGCCTTACGAGAAATTTCCTAGGAACCACCAGCCCGCCTACAGACACTCGACAATTCGCTAAAAACATTCGTCGTTTTGAATGCACAACCAGTTTAATGACGACATAAATCGTCTTATGGACGAAATTCAGCCTCCCTAGAATGGCGCCAACGCTGCACAGACAGCCCCTCCAACATCCCTCGCAGGTCGCCATGCACAACAACAACCGCCACCCCGCCGACGGCAAGAACCCCATCACCATCTTCGGCCCGGACTTCCCCTTCGCCTTCGACGACTGGATCCGCCACCCCGCCGGCCTGGGCAGTATCCCGGCCGAGCACCACGGCGCCGAGGTGGCCATCGTCGGTGCCGGCATCGCCGGGTTGGTGGCGGCCTACGAGCTGATGAAGATGGGCTTGAAGCCGGTGGTCTACGAGGCCTCGAAGATGGGCGGGCGCCTGCGCTCGCAGGCCTTCGAGGGCACCGACGGGATCATCGCCGAGCTGGGTGGCATGCGCTTCCCGGCCTCGTCCACGGCCTTCTACCACTATGTGGACATGCTCGGCCTCAAGACCCAGCCCTTCCCGAACCCGCTCACCCCGGCCTCCGGCAGCACGGTGATCGACATCGAGGGCAAGACCTACTACGCGGAGAAACTGGCGGACCTGCCGGCGCTGTTCCAGGAAGTGGCCGACGCCTGGGCCGATGCCCTGGAGGACGGCGCGCAGTTCGGCGAGATCCAGCAGGCCATCCGCGACCGCGACGTGAAGCGCCTGAAAGCCCTGTGGAACACCCTGGTCCCGCTCTGGGACGACCGCACCTTCTATGACTTCGTCGCCAGCTCCAAGGCCTTCGCCCAGCTCTCCTTCCACCACCGCGAGGTGTTCGGCCAGGTGGGCTTCGGCACCGGCGGCTGGGACTCGGATTTCCCCAACTCCATGCTGGAGATCTTCCGCGTGGTGATGACCGCCTGCGACGACAACCAGCACCTGATCGTCGGCGGCGTGCAGCAGGTACCCATGGGCATCTGGCGCCATGCGCCGGAGCGCTGCGTGCACTGGCCGGCGGGCACCAGCCTGGCGTCGCTACACAACGGCGCGGCGCGGCCGGGGGTCAAGCGCATCGTCCGTGCCGCCGACGGCCACCTGGCGGTCACCGACACCTGGGGCGACACCCGCCACTACGCCGCCGTGCTCGCCACCTGCCAGACCTGGCTGCTGACCACCCAGATCGAGTGCGAGGAGTCACTGTTCTCGCAGAAGCTGTGGATGGCCCTGGACCGCACCCGCTACATGCAGTCGTCGAAGACCTTCGTGATGGTCGATCGGCCGTTCTGGAAGGACAAGGACCCGCAGACCGGCCGCGACACCCTGAGCATGACCCTCACCGACCGCCTCACCCGTGGCACCTACCTGTTCGACAACGGCGACGACAAGCCGGGAGTGATCTGCCTGTCCTACTCCTGGATGAGCGACGCCCTGAAGATGCTGCCGCACCCGGTGGAGAAGCGCGTGAAGCTGGCACTCGACGCGCTGAAGAAGATCTACCCGGACGTGGACATCGCCAGCCACATCATCGGCGACCCGATCACCGTATCCTGGGAGGCCGACCCGCACTTCCTCGGCGCCTTCAAGGGCGCGCTGCCGGGCCACTACCGCTACAACCAGCGCATGTACGCCCACTTCATGCAGGACGACATGCCCGCCGAACAGCGCGGCATCTTCATCGCCGGCGACGATGTGTCCTGGACGCCGGCCTGGGTCGAGGGCGCGGTGCAGACCTCGCTCAACGCGGTGTGGGGCATCATGCGCCACTTCGGCGGCAGCACCCCGGCGGACAACCCCGGCCCGGGCGACTGCTTCGCCGAACTCGGCCCCATCGCCCTGCCGGACTGACAGGAGAGCCCCATGCGCATCGCCCTCTACCAATGCCCGCCGCTGCCCCTGGCCCCGGAGGCCAACCTTGAACGCCTGCACCAACGGGCGGCCGAAGCGGCACAGCATGGGGCGCGATTGCTGATCACGCCGGAGATGTTCCTCAGCGGCTACGACATCGGTCTGGAGGCGGTGCAGCGCCTGGCCCAAGCGGCCGACGGCGACTGGGCCGCGCGCATCGCCGGCATCGCCCGGGAGCACGGCATCGCCGTGCTCTACGGCTACCCGGAGCGGGATGACGCCGGCGCGCTGTACAACGCGGTGCAACTGATCGATGCCCGGGGCGAGCGCCTCGGCCACTACCGCAAGACCCACCTGTTCGGCGAGCTGGACCGGGGCATGTTCAGCGCAGGCGAAGACCTGTCCCCGCTGGTGGAACTGGAGGGCTGGAAGCTGGGGCTGCTGGTCTGCTACGACGTGGAATTCCCCGAGAACGTGCGCCGCCTGGCCCTGGCCGGCGCGGACGCGGTGCTGGTGCCCACGGCGAACATGGTGCCCTTCGACTTCGTCTGCGAGGTGCTGGTACGGGCCCGCGCCTACGAAAGCCAGTGCTACCTGGCCTACGCCAACTACTGTGGCGCCGAAGGCGAGATCCGCTATTGCGGCCTCTCCAGCGTCAGCGCCCCGGACGGCAGCCTGGCCGCCGTGTGCGGCCGCGAGGAAACCCTGGCCTTCGCCGACCTGCGTCGGGACCTGCTGGAGCGCTCCCGCCAGGCCCTGACCTACCTCAACGACCGCCGCGCCGCCCTCTACGGTCCCCTAGTCTGAAGCGAGCCGGGAATGATGGGCTTCGCACAGCTCAGCCCATCCTGCGGCGACTCCGCCGCATCCCTCGCCTCCGGCCGCGATGGCCACGGCGCAGGGTGGATAGCGCTTTTTTCCATCCACCAATCGCGGCTGGGCCCGTGTGCCTCAACCCCGTGGTGACGCCCTCGTAGCCTGGGCTTCAGCCCAGGGAAGCGGTGGGTTGATGACGCGCGATCCCCCCCCTACGCCACGGTTGCGTCCGCAGAATGCGGCGAGCTGCGCGAACCGCGTCAGGTCCGCACCAAGAAAAACCGCCCGGGGCAAAGGGCAGGGCCGCCGGGCGGTTGAGAAAAAGGACTCGAGAAGGGAATCAGGTCAGCACGGCGTGGGGACCGGTGAGGTAGTCCAGCAGGCGGAACAGCGTCGGCGCCAAGGCACTGCACTGGGGGTAGCCATCACGGATCGCGGCGGCATCCTCCACCGAGCCCGGTCGCGCCAGGTCCTCCGGACAGGCCTGCAACAAGGCTTCGATGCTCTCCGGGGTGCTTTCCAGGTGGCATTGCAGGGCGATGGCATGCTCGCGCCAGACGAACCCCTGGTTGGCACAGGCGGCAGAGCCGTAGAGCGGAATCGCGCCATCCGGCAGCCCAAAGGTCTCGCCATGCCAATGCAGGGCAAGCAGGCGCTGGGGCAGCATTCGTCCGAGCGGAGAGCGGTCGGCCAGGGGGTTCTTCTCCAGGGGCCACCAGCCGATCTCAACCTCGCCGGGGCGTACCTCGGCGCCCAGCGCTTCGGCCAGCAACTGGCCGCCCAGGCAGATGCCCAGCACGCGCTTTTCGCCCTCCAGCGCCGCACGGATCAGCGCCTTCTCCTCGCGAAGCCAGGGGTAGAGCGCCTCGTCGTGCACGCTCATCGGGCCACCGAGCACCACCAGCAGGTCGAAGTCCTCCAGCGCGGGCAGGCGGCCACCGGCGTGGAGGGGGTAGATCCGCGCCTGTGCGGCGCGCAGCTCCAGCCACTGGGCGATACGCCCGGGGCCTTCGAAGGGGACGTGCTGAAGGATGGCGACACGCATGTCAGGCGATCTCCGGTTCTTTGCTGCGGGCCAGGGAAAGCGCGCGATTGAGGCGTTTGAGCATTTCGTCGACGTTGGCGAGGCTGACGTTCAACGCCGGGGTGAAGCGCAGGCAGTCGGCCTGGGGCGCGTTGATCAGCAACCCGTCCTCCAGCGCCTGGCGGGCCACCCGCGTGGCCGACTGGTGGATCAGCGGCATGCCCACCATCAGCCCATGGCCACGCAGGGGGCCGTGGCCGTGGCGGCGCGCCACCCGGGCGAGCCCCTCGCGCAGGTGCTGGGACACCTCGCGCACCTGTTCGAGAAAGCCGGGCTCCAGCACGGTCTTCAGCACCGCCAGCCCCGCAGCGGTCATCAAGGCATTGCCGTGGTAGGTGCCGCCCTGCTCGCCGGGTTCGAAGCAGCAGGCATTGCCCCGGGCCAGCAGCGCGGCCAGGGGTACACCGCCGCCCAACCCCTTGCCGAGGGTGATGACGTCGGCACGGATGCCATACAGCTCCTCGGCCAGCAGGGTGCCGCAGCGGCCGACGCCGGTCTGCACCTCGTCGAGGATCAGCAGCATGCCCCTGGCACGGCACAGGCGCTCGGCGCCCTGCAGGTAGTCGAGGGTGGCGGGGATGACCCCAGCCTCGCCCTGGACCGGCTCCAGCATGACGGCCACGGTCTCGTCGTCGACGGCGGCTTCGAGGGCCTCCAGGTCGTTGTAGGGCACCTTGGTGAAGCCCGGCAGCTTGGGCTCGAACAGGTGCTCGAAGGCCGGCTTGCCGGAGGCCGACATGGTGGCCAGGGTGCGTCCGTGGAAGCTGTTGCAGGCGGTGACGATGCGGTAGGCGCCGCCCCGGTGCACCTGGCCCCATTTGCGCGCCAGCTTGATGGCGCCTTCGTTGGCTTCGGCGCCGCTGTTGAGGAAGTAGACCTGGTCGCTGTCGGTGGCCTGGCACAGGCGCGAGGCCAGCTTGAGCAGGCTGCGGTTGTAATACGCCGGCCCGGGGTTGATCACCGCTTCGGCCTGGCGCCGCAGGGCGTCCACCACGACGCTGGGGCTGTGGCCGAGGCTGTTCACCGCCCAGCCCTGGGTGAAGTCCAGGTAGGCGCGGCCGTCGGCATCCCAGAGCCAGGAGCCCTGGCCACGGACGAAGACCTGCTCGGGACGCTCCACGGTCTTCATCAGGCGCATGCCGGCGAGCGGGTCACGCATGGTCGGGTACCTCTTCATGACGGTATTCGATGCCCAGCAGGCGCAACCCTTCCGGCCCCTGTTCGAGGATGCGGCGCAGCTCGCGGCGGCGCTCGATGTGCAGGCTGAAGCCTTCTTCCCGGGGGAAACGGGCACGCAGTTCGCGGGTCACCTCGACGTAGCGGGCCTGGTTGACCGACAGCTCCGCCAGCAGCACCTGGTCGCGGCGCAGGCCGATGCGGTAGTCGCTCATGCCCGCATCCCCTCCAGCGGCAGCCCTTGCAGGCGGGCACTCCAGTCCTCCACCACGCCGGTGGCGAGGCGGCGGGCGGCGGTGTCGCGCCAGCGGGAGGAGAGTGCCGAGCATTGCTGCAGCTGCTGCAGGCCGGCGTGCTCCAGCGGGTAGTGGAAGTAGCTCTGGATGGCGTGGGCGACCGTCAGGCCCGGGTAGGAGCGCTGGACCAGTTCCAGGGTGCTGTCGAGGCTGACGAATCCGGGGCGCAGCACGCGGTAGAACCAGCCGCAGCGGCCGGTCTCCTGCACCTGCTCCGGCAGCGCCGGGATGCCCCAGCGACGGCTCAGGCGATAGCACGGCGAGCGCGGCTGGCTGACCTGCAGCAGGGCGCCGCCCCAGCGGAAGATGTCGCCGATGCACACCTGGTCCTCGGTGAGGCCGTAGGTGGAAAGGTTCTCGCCGAAGCTCGGCGCCTTCCAGGCCAGGTGGCGGTAATGCTTGCGCCAGTAGCGGTAGTGCTCGGCCGGGTAATGGTGCAGGGCGCGCTCGGGGCCACCGTGGAAACGCTGGTCGCCCTGCTCATCGCTGCCGAGCCCCTGGGGCCACAGCCACAGCCGGTGGTTCACCGGCTGCTTGTCGACCGCGCTGCTGAGCCCACCGCCGATATCTTCGGCTTTGCCTATGAAAACGCCTTGCACTACGATCCCGGACATTCGCCCTCTCCAGCGCGAGATACAGTCTCTGTGCTGCTTAGGCTAGGGGCTTCGGGGTTGCCGGGCCATTTCGATTTTCCAGCTTTATCGATAAGCAGGGCTTATGGATTTTCGCCAGCTTCGCTACTTCGTCGCGCTCTATGAAGAAGGCCATGTGGGCCGGGCGGCCGAACGCCTGAGCCTGTCCCAGCCGGCGCTTTCCCAGCAGATCCGCCAACTGGAACAGGGGCTGGACGTGAGCCTGTTCCAGCGCAGCGGCAAGCGCCTGCTGCCGACCCTCGCCGCCCACACGCTGTACAGCCATGCGCTGCCGCTGCTGGATGGCCTGGAACGTGCCCGCGAAGCGCTGCGCGGGTTCCGCGGCCAGGCACCGCGCAGTCTGGCCATCGGCGTGCTGCAGACGGTCAACGCCAGCCTGGTGCCGCTGTTGCTGGAGAGGCTTCGGGAAGCCCAGCCGCAGTTGGTGGTGCAGATCTACGAGCTGTCCGGGCTGGACATCGAGCGGCGCCTGCTGACGGGAACCCTGGACATCGGCATCGGCTTCCTGCCACCGCGACAGCCCGGCCTGCACAGCCGGCTGCTCTACGAAGACGAGCTGCAACTGGTGATCCCCACGGAGCACCCGCTACGGGAATTCAAGAAGGTATCGCTGAGCCAGGCGGCGGAACTGCCGATGCTGCTGTTGGGCGAGGAGTTCCGCGTGCGGCAGATCTGGCAGGAACAACTGGCGTTGATCGGCCGCCGGCCCAACGTGCAGGCGGAGCTGAACCAGATGGCCGGCATCCTCGACAGCCTGCCCCATACCCAGCTGGCCACCGTGCTGCCCGGACGGGCGCGGCAGATGCACGCCAACCAGTACCTGCTGTGGAAGCCCCTGAGCGAACCGCGCGTGCCACTGAAGGTGGGGCTGGTGTTCCGCGATGCCCAGCGCCAGCAGGCCACCCTGGAACTGCTGCACAACCTGCTGGAGAAAGTCCCGGCGCCGCCCTGGGAAGGCGTTTGAACGCGCAAAAGAAAAACCCCGCCGAAGCGGGGTTTCTGCAGACTTGTTTCCCTGACATCCCTGATCAACCGCCATCCTGGCGGAGAATCCACTGCATCCATGTTTTTCAGTGCGCTTCCTGCGCGGCGTCCTATGGCGTGTAGATTAGTGAGGCCCACCAAGCGGCGATAGCAGCTATAGCCGTCAGATCTTGTAAGCATTCTCTTACATGACCCTACAAATGGTGCGCCCATCACATTCAATCGATTCATACGGGGCAATTTGCGAACCCAAGCAAGCGATCGCTTGGTTTTGTCTTGGCAAAACCCACTTGCTAGACTCCGCCAGTCCCGAATAACAACAAGCCCTACAAGGGGCGTCACCCTGGGTCATCACCATGCGCGTCGTTGCGATAGCCCTCTCCCTGGCGGCCCTTGCCGTCTCCAACCCACTCTTTGCCGGTGGCCAGAATCGCTTGCCAGACCCCAAGGCCGCGATCCGCGAGGCCTTCTGGAAACAGCTCTACGCCGGCCCCGACACCACCCTCTATTGCGGCAAGCCCTTCCAGGGCGAAAGCGGCCTGCTGGCGGCCAGCCCGGTCTACGCCATCAAGCAGATCAAGAGCGCCCTGCGCTGCGTGACCGACGCCCAGTGCCGCGAGGCGAACCCGCAATACCCCTACATGCTGGCCGACCTGCACAACCTCTACCCCGAGCTGGCACGGGTGGAACTGGCGCGACGCAACGCGCTGTTCGGCGTGGTGGGTGACGCCGCCTCCGCGCGCACCATCGATGACTGCCCGCTGAAGAGCAGCTTCCAGCTGATGGAGCCGAGGGACGAAGCCAAGGGCAACGTCGCCCGCGCCATCTTCTATATGCATGTGGAATACGGTCTGCCCATCGTCGGCCAGGTGCAGGTCTTCAAGCAGTGGCACCGCCAGGACCCGCCCGACGCCGCCGAGCGCGCCCGCAACGACCGCATCGCCGCCCTGCAGGGCACGCGCAATCGCTTCATCGATGACCCGACGATGGTGGACAAACTGATTCCGGAATAGGTCCGCCCCGGTCGGGGCGGAAGGAGTTCGGCCGGGGAACCCCGGCCGAAGGGTCAGGCGGAGATCGGCGTACGCCAGTCATCCGAGCCGGATGTGCCGGAGACCTCGTGGGTCCAGACGATCTTGCGGTAGGTGAAGTACACGTCTTCCAGGTGGGTGAAGTGCGCCATGTTCGGGTCCTGGCAGTTCGGCATGCGCGACTGCACATCGACGATCACCGCGTCTTCCAGTTCGATGGTGAAGTAGTGCTCCTGGGTGCCGGTGGAGGAGGTGCGGTACCACTCCAGACGGCACTTGGACAGGCGCTCGCCGGACGTCAGGGCGTTGAAGATCAGCGGTGAGGACTTGTCGAACACCTTGGTGATCATCAGCGGCTTGTGGACACGCTGGCCGGTGGGCTGACCGGACTGGGGATCACGGGGAATGATCACCTGGTGGTTGAAGGCCTGGACCAAGATCTGGTCCTCGTGGCCTTCCTGGAAGATGTTGCCGACCGAGTCCTCGGTGAAGGTGCCGGCGGTGATGAGGCCTTGTTTGGTGCCTTCGAGGGACAGGTACGCGGGAGTTGGCATGGCAGTCTCCTTGCCGTGGTTGATGAATGGCCTGATGACTTCAGGCCCCTTACTACAAACAAGGCACATGCCAATTCTGGAAACTTCTTTCAAACCAACAAGTTGCAAATAAAAGTGCAGCTCTCGCCCAATAAACCAACAAGAAATCCAAACATGACGGGCAATTTTCAACGCATTCAAAGCGCAACTTTTTGCGCACTTTCAATCAACTGAAAGTAGCCAATAGACCGCTCTAGAAAAGACCTTACAGGCAACTACAGGCTCGCAAAGACGCCGCGCTCAACACCTGTCTCTGTTTCCTACAGGTATTGGCGAACACACTTTTTAACCTCCCCTCCATAATCGGTCGCCCTTGAAGATGGCAATTGGCTACGACCGAGTCTTCGCCTCCCGCACTCGGCTCCAGCAACGCTCAATTGCCCAACAGGAAGTCAACTTCAATTGGAGCCCAGCAGGGATGAGCTACTCCGGAAAACTCGCCGCCCATTATCAGGAGCTGGCTGCCAAGCCCGTCTCGGCGGAGAGCTTTGCGGGTGAAGACGTCCGCTACTCGCCGGAATTCGAAGCTCTGGAAAACGAGCTGGGCAAGGCTGCCTCCCTGCATACCAGCGCCCCCATCGACTGGCAGATGATCCGGGAACAGAGCGAGGCACTGCTCCGTGCTCAGTCGAAGGACCTGCGCGCAGCCGCCTGGCTGACCTGGGCGCTCTATCAGTGCGAATCCTTCCAGGGCCTCCATGCCGGGCTGGCACTGCTGCTGCACCTCTGTGAAGAACACTGGGACGACCTGCATCCGCGCAAGTCGCGCACCCGCGCCGCCGCATTGGCCTGGCTGACTACGCGCCTTGAGCCCGCGTTCGACGAAGCCGTGCCGATCAAGGAGCAATTACCCCTGTTCCGCGACCTGGCGAGCGCCCTCGCCCGCCTGGACCAGTGCCTGAGCCAGCGCCTGGAGGCCGATGCGCCCTTGCTCCTGCCCCTGTGCCGCCGACTCAACGAACGGGTGAATCAGGCCGCCAAGGGCCAGCCGGAGAACAACGCGGTCAGCGCCACCGTGGCCCAGGTCAAGCAGGTGGCCAGCCAGTTGCTGTCCTCGCCCAGCGCCGTGGAGAACGAGCGGGACGCACAGAAGAACCTGCGCGCCCTGCAGGACGCCGCCCGCCCCCTGAACACCTGGTGGTTGCGCCAGAACACCACGGACATCCGCGCCCTGCGCCTCAACCGCACGCTGCTCTGGCTGGCGATCGACAGCCTCCCGGAGCGCAACGCCGAACAGATCACCCCCCTGCGCAACCTGCCCAAGGACAAGCTGGAGAACTACCGGGATCGGCTGGCCAAGGGCGAATACGCCGACCTGCTCGCCGAACTGGAAGGCAGCATCGCCCGCGCGCCCTTCTGGCTGGACGGCCAGCACATGGCCTGGGAATGCCTCCAGGGCCTGGGAGCGGAGGCCGCCATGCTCGAAGTCGAACTGCAGTGCGCGCTGTTCCTGCACCGCTTGCCCGGCATCGTCGAACTGCGCTTCCACGATGGCAGCCCGTTCGCCGACCCGGCTGCCCGCAGCTGGATCAGCGCACACGTCCTGCCCCACCTGCAGACCGTCGACGCCGCCCCGACGCCCACCAGCGGCCACGATGCACCTGCCTGGGAGCAGGCCCTGCAGGAGGCCCAGGCCATCCTGCGCAAGGACGGCCTCAAGGCCGCCACCCAGCACCTTAAGCACGGCCTGCAATCAGCCCATGGCGGCCGCCAGCGCTTCTTCTGGCAACTGGCCATGGCCCGGCTCTGCTACCACGCCAAGAAATACGAGCTGGCCCGCATCCAGCTCGAAAACCTCGACCAGGACCTGCAGGACAGTGGCCTGCACGCCTGGGAACCCGACCTCGTCCTGCAGGTGCTCAACCTCCTGCACAGCTGCTGCGAGCTGCTGCCACAGAACCACAGCGTGCGCGAACGCAAGGACGAGGTTCACCGCAGGCTGTGCCATCTCGATCTCGAGGTGGTACTCGACTAGGCCCTCGGGCCCCCACGCAAAGGAGACATGTCATGGCCAAAGAAGGCTCGGTCGCCCCCAAGGAACGCATCAACATCACCTTCAAGCCCGCAACGGGCAACGCCCAGGAAGAAATCGAGCTGCCCCTCAAGCTGCTCGTGCTGGGGGATTTCACCCAGCGTGCGGACGACCGCAAGGTCGAGGATCGCAAACCGATCGGCATCGACAAGAACAGCTTCGACGAAGTGCTCGCCAAGCAGGAGCTGAGCCTCACGCTGAACGTGCCGAACCGCCTCCAGGAGGACAAGGAAGACGACGAGCTGGGCATCAGCCTGTCGGTCAACTCCATGAAGGACTTCAACCCCGCCAACCTGGTCGAGCAGGTGCCCGAGCTGAAGAAGCTGATGGAGCTGCGCGACGCCCTGGTCGCCCTCAAGGGCCCGCTGGGCAACGCCCCCACCTTCCGCAAGGCGATCGAAGGCGTACTGGCCGACGAGGAATCCCGCACCCGCGTACTGGGTGAACTGGGCCTCGGTACCAGCCAGGACGAGTAACAACCGGAACAGATTGAAAGGACGCGAACCATGAGCATCAGCGCAGCACAGGAACAGTCGGCGAAGGCCGCCGAACACGGGATCCTCGACCGGATCATCGCCGAAACCAGCCTGACCCCGGAGGACGAGGCCTACGGCATCGCCAAGCGCGGCGTCTCGGCCTTCATCGAAGAACTGCTGAAGCCGCAGAACCAGGGCGAGCCGGTCAAGAAGGCCCTGGTGGACCGCATGATCGCGGAGATCGACACCAAGCTCAGCCGCCAGATGGACGAGATCCTCCACCACCCGGAGTTCCAGGCACTGGAATCCTCCTGGCGCGGCCTCAAGCTGCTGATCGACCGCACCAACTTCCGCGAGAACATCAAGATCGAGATCCTCAACGTCTCCAAGCAGGACCTGCTGGATGACTTCGAGGACTCCCCGGAGGTGGTCCAGTCCGGCCTCTACAAGCACATCTACACCGCGGAATACGGCCAGTTCGGTGGCCAGCCGGTCGGCGCGATCATCGCCAACTACTACATGAACCCCAGCGCCCCCGACATCAAGACGATGCAGTACGTCGCCAGCGTCGCCTGCATGTCCCATGCGCCCTTCATCGCCGCCGCCGGGCCGAAGTTCTTCGGCATCGAGAGCTTCACCGGCCTGCCCGACCTCAAGGACCTGAAGGACCACTTCGAGGGCCCGCAGTTCGCCAAGTGGCAGAGCTTCCGCGAACAGGAGGACGCCCGCTACGTCGGCCTGACCCTGCCGCGCTTCCTGTTGCGCAACCCCTACGACCCGGAAGAGAACCCGGTGAAGACCTTCGTCTACCGGGAGAACGTCGCCAACGACCACGAGCACTACCTCTGGGGCAACACCGCGTACACCTTCGCCAGCCGCCTCACCGACAGCTTCGCCAAGTTCCGCTGGTGCCCGAACATCATCGGCCCGCAGAGCGGTGGCGCCGTCGAGGACCTGCCGCTGCACCACTTCGAGAGCATGGGCGAGATCGAAACCAAGATCCCCACCGAGGTCCTGGTTTCCGACCGCCGCGAATACGAGCTGGCCGAAGAAGGCTTCATCGCCCTGACCATGCGCAAGGGCAGCGATAACGCCGCATTCTTCTCCGCCAACTCCACCCAGAAGCCGAAGTTCTTCGGCATCAGCGAAGAAGGCCGCACCGCCGAACTGAACTACAAGCTCGGCACCCAGTTGCCCTACCTGTTCATCGTCAACCGCCTGGCCCACTACCTGAAAGTGCTGCAGCGCGAGCAGATCGGCTCCTGGAAGGAGCGCTCCGACCTGGAGCTGGAGCTGAACAAGTGGATTCGCCAGTACGTGGCCGACCAGGAGAACCCCAGCTCCGAAGTCCGTAGCCGCCGCCCGCTGCGCGGAGCCCAGGTGCTGGTCACCGATGTCGAAGGCGAACCGGGCTGGTACCGCGTGAGCCTGAGCATCCGGCCGCACTTCAAGTACATGGGGGCGGATTTCACCCTGTCCCTGGTCGGCAAGCTGGACAAGGAATAAGGGCCGGCAGATGGACGGTTACGGCAGCCTGTTCGAACGACTGGGCGGCAAGGCACGCGAACGCGTCGGGCTGAGCCGCGAAGTCGCCGTCATGTCATCCGTGGCCGACCACCTGGCCAAGATGCTCAGCACCCGGGCGGGCAGCGTGCAAACGCTGCCCGACTACGGGTTGCCCGACCTCAACGACATGCGCATGAGCCTGCACGACGCCCTCAACCAGGCCCGTGCCGCCATCGAGCGCTTCATCGAGGCCTACGAGCCACGGCTGCAGGGCGTCCGCGTGGTCGCACTGCCGCGTCGGCACGACCCACTCAACCTGTCCTTCTCCATCGAAGGCACGCTGAACATCGACGGCACCCGGCGGCAGGTCAGCTTCGCCGCCCACCTCGACGGCAGCGGCAAGGTCAAGGTCCAGTAAGGAGATACCCCCCATGTCCGGCAAACCCGCCGCACGCCTGTCCGACCCGACGGCATGCCCCATCCCGTTCCACCTGATCAACCCGATCGCCGTCGGGTCACCCGACGTGCTGTTCGACGGCCTGCCCGCCGCACGCCAGGGCGACCCGTCGGCCTGCGGCGGGGCCATGGCGGCCAACCTTTCCGCCACCGTACTGATCAATGGGCGTCCCGCTGCCACCGTGGGAAGCATTGGCAGTCACGGCAACGTCGTCCTCAGCGGTTCGGGAACCGTACTGATCGGCTGACGCATACAGCGCCCTGGCCCTTTCGCCAGTCTTCGCCCAGGAACACCGGGAACTCAGTCCTCCATGTCCTTCAACCACTACTACCAAAGCGAGCTGACCGCCCTGCGCCAGCTCGGGCGCCGCTTCGCCGAGCGCAGCCCGGCCTTGGCGCCATTTCTCGCCCAGGCGGGGCGGGATCCGGACGTGGAGCGCCTGCTGGAGGGCTTCGCGTTCCTGACTGGCCGGCTGCGGCAGAAGCTCGACGACGAACTGCCCGAGCTGACCCATTCGCTGATGCACCTGCTGTGGCCGAACTACATGCGCCCCCTGCCGGCGTTCAGCATCCTGCAGTTCGATCCGCATGACGGCGCGGGTGAGGCCCTGGTGGTGCCCCGTGAGACCTGCGTGGAAAGCAACCCAGTGGATGGCGTGCGCTGCCGCTTCAAGACCTGCTTCCCCACCGAGATCCTGCCCTTGCGGGCCGATGGCCTTAGCTACTCCGTCACCGGGGATGGTGCCTTGCTCAGCCTGCGCCTGGCCCTGATCGGCGACGGCCACCTGGGCGACGTTCCCTTCGACCGGCTGCGCCTGCACCTGGCGGGCGAGCGCTACATCAGCCAGACGCTCTACCTTGGGCTGGTGCACGACCTCGACAACGTCGAGCTGGTGCCGCTGGACGCAAACCACGTCGCCCTGCAGGACGAACGCGGCCAGCCCATCGGCCTGCGCCTGCCATCCACCAGCATTCGCCCCGTGGGCTTCGCCGAGGAAGAGGCGCTCATCCCCTACCCGCTGAACACCTTCCGCGGCTACCGCTACCTGCAGGAATACTTCGCCTTCCAGGACAAGTTCCTCTTCGTCGACCTCACCGGCCTGGCCTGCCTCGGCGGCCTGCCCAAGGAGCAGCTGGAACAGGCCAGGGGCCTGGAGCTGCGTTTCGACATCCGTCGCAGCGGCATCCAGCGCCTGCGCCCGACCCTGGACAACCTGAAGCTCTACTGCACCCCGGTAGCCAACCTGTTCCGCCACGACGCCCTGCCCATCCGCCTCGACGGCAAGCAGGACGAATACCTGATCCTCCCGGCCGAGTACGACCCGCAGCACTGCGGCGTGTTCTCCGTCGACACCGTCAGCGGCTGGCTGCCCGGCGGGGTCGGTCATCGCGACTACGTGCAGTTCGAATCCTTCGAGCATGACGCCAGCTTCGACGTGCCGATGCCCCGGCCGCACTACAGCGTGCGCCAGCGCAACTCCTTGCTGCACGACGGGCTGGACACCTACCTCAGCTTCGGTGCGCGCAGCAGCCAGGAACAGGAAACCCTCTCCGTGGAGTTGACCTGCACCAACCAGAACCTGCCGCGCCGGCTGCGCCTGGGCGACATCTGCCGTCCCGGCGAGGGAGCACCGGACTTCCTCACCTTCCGCAACATCACCGCCGTGACCGCCAGCTACGCACCGCCGATCAACCGCGAGTTCCTCTGGAAGCTGATCAGCAACATGTCGCTGAACTACCTCTCGCTCGCCAACGTCGGCGCGCTGAAGGTGATCCTCGAAACCTACGACCTGCCGCGCTACTACGACCAGCACGCGGAAAAGGTCAGCAAGCGCCTGCTCAACGGCCTCAAGTCGATCCGCCACCAGCATGTGGACAGGCTCCACCGCGGCCTGCCGGTCCGAGGCCTGCGCACCGAGATGAGCATCGACCCCGAAGGCTACATCTGCGACGGCGACCTCTTCGTCTTCGCCTCGGTGCTCAACGAATTCTTCGCACTCTACGCAAGCCTCAACTCGTACCACGAGCTACGGGTCCGCAGCACACAGGGAGAGGTGTACCAATGGACACCACGCATGGGCCAGCAGCCCTTGCTCTGAGCCGCCTGAGCCAGGGCATCCGGGAATACGCGCTGTTCCAGGCCGTACTCCTGGCGATGGAGCACCTGCACCAGGCGGACGGCACGGACGAGGCAATCGACGAGGAACGCCTCTACGAGCGCATCGAATTCCAGGCCAACCCGAGCCTGGGCTTCCCCGGCACCGATATCCACAGCCTGACCTTCTTTGAAGAAGGGGGCGAGACGCGCGCGCGCATCTGCCTGAACCTCGTCCGCCTTTCCGGCTCGGGCTCGCCGCTGCCCGCCTTTTATGCCGAGCAGGTGCTGGGCGAAGGGGACGACGACAACCCCACCCGGGATTTCCTCGACCTGTTCCACCACCGGCTGCAGCGGCTGCTGCTGCCGATCTGGCGCAAGTACCGCTATCGGTCGAGCTTCCAGAGTGGTGCCCGGGACGCCTTCTCCGAACGGCTGTTCGCCCTGATCGGCCTGGGCAGCGAGGAGCTGCGCAGCGCCGAGGAACTGAACTGGAAGCGCCTGCTGCCCTACCTCGGGCTGCTCAGCCTGCGCGCCCACTCGGCAGCACTGATCGAGGCCGTGCTGCGCTACTACTTCAAGCATGCCGAGCTGTTCATCGAGCAATGCATCGAGCGCAGCGTCGACATCCTCCAGGAGCAGCTCAACCGCCTGGGCCAGGCCAACAGCCAACTGGGCGAGGACCTGGTACTGGGAGAGCAGGTGCGCGATCGCGGCGGCAAGTTCCGCATCCACATCCGCCAGCTGGACTGGGAACGCTTCCACGAATTCCTGCCTATCGGCACCGGCTACCAGCCCCTCTGCGCGCTGGTGCGCTTCACCCTGCGCGACCCGCTGGACTACGACCTCCGCCTGGTACTGCGCCACGACGCCATCCGCGAACTGCGGGTCGGCGCCGACAACCCCTGCCGCCTTGGCTGGACCAGCTGGCTCGGCCGCGAACGTGCCGACGGCATCGTCTCGCTGCGCAGCCGCACTCATTAAGGACAGATGAGCCCATGATCAATATCGACCTGCAACAACTCGTCCAGGCCCTGGACGCCGACACCCGCCGTGACCTGGAGATCGCCGCCGAGCGCTGCGTCGCCCGGGGCGGCAGCCGCATCCTGGTGGAAGACCTCCTGCTGGCCATGCTGGAACGCACTGGCAGCCTGATCCACCGCGCCCTGCAGGACGGCGAGGTGGACGCAGCCGAACTGGCCGCCGCACTCCAGGCCAACCCGGAGCACAGTGCCTCGCGCAACCCGGTGTTCGCCACCGAACTGGTGCAGTGGCTGCAGGACGCCCTGCTGGTGGCCAACCTGGAACTGCAGCGCAGCCTGATCGACCAGGCCGCGCTGCTCCTGGCGCTGCTGCAGAACCCCCTGCGCCATGCGGGCACCCGCTACCACGCCCTGCTCGGCCGCATCAGCGCCGAACGGCTGCGGGACTTCGCCCGCGCCCAGCAGGCGGAGCCGGGCACGGCCAGCGCCCCGTCCACAGGGGAATCGCTGCTCAAGCGCTTCACCCACAACCTGACCCAGCAGGCCCGGGACGGAAAGCTGGACCCGGTGCTGTGCCGGGACTCCGCCATCCGCCAGATGATCGACATCCTCGCCCGACGCCGGAAGAACAACCCGATCGTGGTGGGCGAGGCCGGGGTGGGCAAGACCGCCGTGGTCGAGGGCCTGGCCGGCCGCATCGCCAACGGCGAAGTGCCGGACGCCCTCAAGGACGTCGAGCTGCTGTCCCTCGACCTCGGCCTGCTGCAGGCCGGCGCCAGCGTGAAGGGCGAATTCGAGCGACGCCTGAAGGGCGTCATCGACGAGGTCCGCAACGCCCCGATGCCCATCATCCTGTTCGTCGACGAAGCCCACACCCTCATCGGTGCGGGTGGCCAGGCGGGCAGCTCCGATGCAGCCAACCTGCTCAAACCGGCCCTGGCCCGGGGTGAACTGCGCACCATCGCCGCCACCACCTGGGCCGAGTACAAGAAGTACTTCGAGAAGGACCCTGCACTGGCCCGACGCTTCCAGCCCGTACAGCTCCACGAGCCCACCGTGCCCGAAGCGGTGACCATCCTGCGCGGGCTCGCCCGGGTGTACGAACGCAGCCACGGCATCTACCTGCGTGATGACGCCGTGGTCGCCGCCGCCGAACTCTCCGCCCGCTACCTCGCCGGCCGCCAGCTGCCGGACAAGGCCGTGGACGTCCTCGACACCGCCTGCGCCCGGGTGCGCATCAGCCTCGCGGCCGCCCCCGAGGCCCTCGAACGCCTGCGCGGCGAACAGGCCGAGGACACCCGCCAGCACCAGGCCCTGCGCCGCGACCTGGACGCCGGACTGCCGGTGGACGGTGCGACCCTCGACGACCTGGCCACGCGCCTTCGCCAGCGCGAGGACGAACTGCATGCCCTGGAGGCCCGCTGGGACCGCCAGCGCACCCTTGCCGAACAGTTGCTGGACCTGCGCCAGCGCATCGCCCGGCTGCGCCAGGGCGACGAAGCGGTGCCCGCCGAAGCACCGGGCCTGGCCGAGCTGGAAGCACAGTTGCAGGACACCCACGGCGCCCTGCGGGACCTGCAGGCCACCGAGTCGCTGGTCAGCTTCGAAGTCTGCCCACGCCTGGTGGCCGAGGTGATCAGCCACTGGACGGGCATTCCCCTCGCCCAGTTGGCCCGTGAACACAACGCCCGGGTGCTCAGCTTCGCCGACGACCTGCGCCAGCGCATCCGCGGCCAGGACCAGGCCGTGCAGGCACTGGACCGCGCCGTACGTGCCACCGCCGCCGGCCTGAACCGGCACGACGCCCCGGTGGGCGTGTTCCTCCTGGTGGGCCCCAGCGGTGTGGGCAAGACCGAGACGGCCCTGGCGCTGGCCGACCTGCTGTATGGCGGCGAGCGCTTCCTCACCACCATCAACATGTCCGAGTTCCAGGAGAAGCACACCGTCTCGCGCCTGATCGGCTCCCCGCCCGGCTACGTCGGCTATGGCGAAGGCGGCATGCTCACCGAGGCGGTGCGCCAGAAGCCCTACTCTGTGGTGTTGCTGGATGAAGTGGAAAAGGCCGACCCCGACGTGCTGAACCTCTTCTACCAGATCTTCGACAAGGGCATCGCCAACGACGGCGAGGGGCGCGAGATCGACTTCCGCAACACCCTCATCCTGATGACCTCCAACCTGGCCAGCGAGCGCATCGACAGCCTTTGCGCCGACGGCCACCAGCCCACGGCCGAGGCGCTGGAGGAGGCCATCCGTCCGCAGCTCGTGCGGCATTTCAAGCCGGCGCTGCTGGCCCGCATGCGCGTCGTCCCCTACTACCCCATCAGCGGTGCGCTGCTGGAAGAACTGGTGGGGCTCAAGCTCCAACGCCTGGGCACCCGCCTGCAGCGCCGCCAGCTGGAATTCAGCCACTGCCCGGAGCTGGTCGCGCACATCGCCAGCCTCTGCCAGCAGGCCGAGAGCGGCGCCCGGCTGATCGACCAGGTGGTGGAGTCCCGCCTGCTGCCCCAGGTGGCCGACCAGTTGCTCGCGGCCATGGCCACCGGCACCCCGGTCAGCCGCGCCCACGCCCGCCTGGGCGAACACGGCGCCATCGTCTGCGAGCTGTGCTGAGGAGATGGGCATGTTCGCGCAGATGCCGCAGCCGCTCGACTACGCCGAAACCCTGCTCGGGCAGTACGACCGGCTCGTCGGGCTGAGTGACAGCGACGAACTGCTGGGCAGCTTCGTCGGCGCCGCCGCCGAACTGAGCGGCTGCGAACTGGCACAGCTTTACCTGCTGGACGCGGCGCGTACGCACCTGGGGCTGACGGCGGAATACCTCGAACCCCGCCTCCAGCCCCGGGACCGCGCCACCCTGCCCGCCGACTACCGCGACCAGCAGCTGCTGCAGTACAGCCTGTGCCAGGGCCAGCCCCTCGCCCTGGCCGAACTCAACCCGGGCCTGCACGACACCAGCTTCCTCCCCGAGGAAGGCGGCCCCTGGCGGGCGCTGCTGTGCCTGCCCCTGCGGGCGCACCAGGGCGCCATTCGCGGTCTGCTGCTCTGCGCCACCCGCCAGGCCCGCGAGCTGGCGGCCTTCAGCGGCTCGCTGGAGCGCATGGGCCGTCTCATGCTGGCCCAGCTCGACCTGTTCCAGCGGTTGCAGCCCGCCGCCCGTGGCGACAGCTCTCGCAGCACGACGCCCCGCCCCTGCGCGCGCGGTTTCGGCCTGATCGGCGAGAGCAAGGTGATGCGCCAGACCTACCGCCTGATCGGCAAGGTCCTGCACAGCCCCTACACCGTGCTCATCCACGGCGAGACCGGCACCGGCAAGGAGCTGGTGGCCCGCGCGATCCACGACCACGGCCCAAGGCGGGAAGCCCCCTTCATCGTGCAGAACTGCTCGGCCCTGCCGGAGCAGTTGCTGGAAAGCGAACTGTTCGGCTACCGCAAGGGCGCCTTCACCGGCGCCGACGCGGACCGCGAAGGGCTGCTGGATGCGGCGAACGGCGGCACGCTGTTCCTCGACGAGATCGGCGACATGCCCCTGGCGCTCCAGGCCAAGCTGCTGCGGGTACTGCAGGAAGGCGAAGTCCGCCCGCTGGGCACGCCCCACCCGCACCGGATCGACGTGCGCATCATCGCCGCCACCCACCGTGACCTGCAGGCCATGATCGCCGCCGGCGAGTTCCGCGAAGACCTGTTCTACCGGCTGTGCCAGTTCCCCATCGAACTGCCGCCGCTGCGCCAGCGGGGCGAAGACATCCCCCACCTCGCCCGCCACTTCGCCAACCAGGCCTGCCGTTTTCTCCAGCGCTCGCCCTGCCTGTGGTCGGAGGAGGCGCTGGAGCGACTGGCCCGGCACCCCTTCCCAGGCAACGTGCGCGAGCTGAAGGCCCTGGTGGAGCGCGCCGTGCTGCTCTGCGACGGCGAGCTGCTGCCGTCCCACTTCAGCCTGCGTGGCACGCCCCTGCCCAGCGGGCAGCCCCTGAGCCTGCGTGAGCGCCTCGACCACTACGAGCGCGGCCAACTCATCGACGCCCTGCGCCGCCATGACGGCAACCGTGCACTGGCAGCCCGCGAGCTGGGCCTGCCCCGCCGCACCCTGCTGTACCGCATGGACCGCCTCGGCATCGGCACGGCGGATCTCTGAAGCGCCCGGCCATGCCCCTACCCCACTCACCCCCGACTTCCAAAGGAGGATGCCCGATGTTCCCCCGCACCCTACGTGCCCTCGCAGGCCTGGCGCTGTGCATCGCCCTGGCCGGCTGCAGCGGCAACTACAAGTTCGACGACGGCGACTACCGCCCGCTCGGCACCCCGCAGATCCTCAACCGCGGCAACTGACCGCCAGGGAGCGACCCGCCATGGAACTGGTTCTAGAAATCGTTGGTGCCCAGCAGTTCGTCCCGACCACCTCCGGTCGCCGACGCTTCCTCCGCGCAGGCGGCAGCCTCGGCCGTGCCGAAGATTGCGACTGGGTGATCCCCGACCAGCAGCGCCACCTGTCCAACCGCCACGCCCGCGTGAGCTACCGCGACGGGCGCTACTTCCTTACCGACACCAGCAGCAACGGCATCCGTCTCAAGGACTCGGGCGCTCACCTGCCCAAAGGCGAGGCCCACCCCATCGAGAACGGCACGGTGTTCTGCATGGGCAGCTTCGACATCCAGGCCCGCCTGGTGGCCACCCAGGACATACCGCTGGAGGACATCGGGCGGCCGACCCCGGCCGGCAGCATCATCCCCGATGACTCCTTCCTCGAGCTCGACCCCCTGGCGAGCCTCGACCAGGAAGAAGAAGCCGACCGGGACGACCTCCACGGGCTGCTCCAGGCCCCTGACGAACCCCTGCGCCAGCCCCACGACCACGCGCCCATCGAGCGGGACAGCCTGCCCCTGCCGGAGCTGGTGCCCCCAACCGAGCCGTCTGCAGCGCCCGTTGCTGCCGCCGAGGTGCCGGCCAGCTTCTGGGAGCGCCTGGGTGATGCCCTGGGTGTCGACCTCGCCCGGCTCGATGCGGCCGAGCGCGAAGCCCTCGCTCTGGAAGCCGCCCACCTGCTGCGCCAGTGCGTCCAGGGCCTGCAGCAGAGCCTGAGGACCCGTGCGGAAATCAAGAACGAACTGCGCCTGCCCCTCACCTCGGTGCAGAACACCGACCTCGGCCCCCTGCGCACGCTCCTCGACGGCCGCGACAGCCTCGGCGCCCTGCTCGCCCCCGTACAGACCGGCGCGCCCACCGCACGGCTGGCGGTGGCACGGGCCTTCCGCGACCTGCAGGCCCACCAGGTGGCCCTGCTCAGCGCCAGCCGCGCCGCTGTCCGCGCCACCCTCGACCACTTCGCGCCCGAGCCGCTGGCCCTTCGCCTGGAGCGCGACGGACGCCTCTCGCGGCTGAGCGGAGCCGGCGGCCGCTGGCGCGCCTACCAGCGTTACCACCAGCGCCTGCGCCACGACGACGACTGGACCGAACGCCTGCTGGCCCGCGATTTCGCGCAGGCCTACGAGGAACAGGTCCGCCTCATCGCCACCCTTCACGGCAACCCAAGGGAATGATCGCCATGCCCCGCTTCAAATCCTTCACCCTCCTGGCCGTGCTGGCGCTTCTCAGCGCCTGCTCGGCCCTGTCGCCCTACTCCGAGCTGACCAAGCTGGACCTCGACCTGCAGGCCAGCGACCAGTTGAACCCCGATCTCGACGGCCGCCCCTCCCCCGTGGTGCTACGCCTGCTGGAACTCAAGCATCCGGTGGCCTTCGAGAACGCCGACTTCTTCAGCCTCTACGAACGCGCCCGGGAAACCCTCGCCCTCGACATGGTGGCCAGCGAAGAGCTGGAGATCCGCCCCGGCGAGCGCCGCGAACTGAAGCTCAGCATCGACAAGGACAGCCGCTACGTAGCCCTGCTCGCGGCCTACCGCGACCTGCCCGAGACCCGCTGGCGCTATGTGATCGCCGTGCCGCCCCAGGAGCGCACCCGGATCACCCTGCACCTGGAGCGCAGCGGCCTGTTCGAACCCCACGACCTGCCCAACCGCGAGGTGCGCTGACATGCACACCCACAAGGTCATCTGGCGCGAAGGCATGCTCCTGCGCCCCCAGCATTTCCAGCAGAACGACCGCTACCACGACAACCAGATCCGCCAGCGCACACGCCTGCTCAGCCGCTACTGCTGGGGCTTCTTCCACCTGGAGATCGACCCGCAGTTCCTCGCCACCGGCAAGCTGGTGCTGAGCCAGGCCGCCGGCGTGATGCCCGACGGCAGCCTGTTCGACCTGCGCAGCCGCAGCGAGCCGCTGGCACTGGACATCCCGCCCAACACCAACAAGACCCCGGTGTACCTGGCCCTGCCCCTGGTCACCGGCAACCACATCGAGGCCCGCCGCAGCGACCAGGCCGACGTGCTGGCGCGCTACACCGGCCATGACCTCGACGTGGCCGACTCCAACGCCGGCGAGGACTCCAGCACCCAGATCACCTGCGCCCGCCCCGACTTCCGCCTGCTCCTCGGCGAGCAGCGCAACGACGAGGCCTACGTACGGCTGAAGCTCTGCGACGTGCTCGACACCTCCCCGGAAGGGCGCATCACCCTGGACCCGGCCTTCATCCCCAGCCACCTGCACCTGGCCGGTTCCGCCTACCTGCTGTCCTGCCTGAAGGAAGTCATCGGCATGCTCGGCCACCGGGGCGACACCCTCGCCGAGCGCATCCGCTCCAACGGCCAGGTGGCCGGTGCCGAGGTCGGTGACTTCATGATGCTGCAGCTGATCAACCGCACCGACCTGCTGCTCCGCCACTACCTCGACCAGGAGCACGTGCACCCGGAGGAGCTCTACCGCACCCTGCTGGCCATGCTGGGCGAGATCACCACCTTCTCCAGCGACAGCAAGCGTGCCCGCCTCGACAGCCGCTACCAGCATAACGACCAGGGCGCCAGCTTCCGCGCCCTGATGGATGCCCTGCGCCAGGCGCTGTCCATGGTGCTGGAGCAGCACGCCATCGAACTGGCCCTGCAGCAGCGCCAGTACGGCATCCTCGTGTCGCCGCTGAAGGACCACACGCTGCTCTCCACCTCCTCCTTCGTGCTCGCCGCCAGCGCGCAATGCGAGCCCGAGGAACTGCGCCAGAACCTGCCCTCGCACCTCAAGGCCGGCGCGGTGGAGCAGATCCGCCAACTGGTCAACCTGCACCTGCCCGGCATCCGCGTGCGCCCGCTGCCCGTGGCGCCCCGGCAGATCCCCTTCCACGCCAACAAGACCTACTTCGTCCTGGAAATCACCGCGGAGGAGCGCAGCCAGCTGGAACGTTCCGGCGGCTTCGCCTTCCACGTATCCGGCGAATTCGCCGGGTTGGACCTGAAGTTCTGGGCCATCAGGAACTGAGCGCATGCACAAGGAAATGGACTATCCACAGGACGACCGCACCGTCCTGCTCGACCGCCGCAGCGACGCCCCTCATCGCGGCCCCCTCACCGACCTGGCCGACGCCCCGCGCCTCGAACAGCTGGAAAGCCGCATGGTGCATGCCGCCCGGCTGCGACCGGCGGAGGCCTTCAACATCAGCCTCAACCCGCTGGTCTCCGCCGCCGCCAGCCTGCTGTCGGAGATCGTGCGGCTCAAGCACAGCCAGCAGGGGGAGGACCTCGCCGTCCTCAACCAGGCGCTGGCCGACGGCGTTCGCCAGTTCGAGCAGCACGCCCTGCAGGAAGGCCTAGAGAACGGCGACGTGATGGCCGCCCGCTACGTGCTCTGCACCGTGCTGGATGAAGCCGTGGTCACCACCGCCTGGGGCGACCAGAGCACCTGGGCACAGATGAGCCTGCTCAGCCAGTTCCACAACGAAACCTTCGGCGGCGAGAAGTTCTTCCAGTTGCTGGACCGCCTGACCCGCAACCCGGTCAAGCACCTGGCCATGCTGGAGCTGATGTACCTCTGCCTGGCCCTGGGCTTCGAGGGCAAGTACCGGGTGGCGGCCCGCGGCATGCTCGAACTGGAGGCCATCCGCGACAGCCTCTACCGGCAGATCCGCCACCTGCGCGGCGACGTGCCCCGCGAGCTGTCACCCCAATGGCAGGGCCTGCAGGAGCCCGGGCGCGGCCTGGTACGCAGCGTCCCGGCCTGGCTGGTGGCAGCCCTCACCCTGGCCTGCCTGCTGGCCATCTACGCCGGCTTCGCCTGGGTGCTCGACGATCAGCGCGAAGCCGTGCTGCAGCCCTTCCTCCCGGCCGCCTCCGGCCCACTGGACCTCACGCCGTAACACAGGGACCGTGTCATGAAAGATTTCTTCAAGAAGCTCGGCGCCGTGCTGCGCCGGACCTGGGTCTGGAGCCTGCTGCTGGTGCTGATGCTGGCCCTGCTGGTGTGGTTCGCCGGCCCCTTGCTCGGCATCGCCGACCACAAGCCGTGGGAAGACGCCGGCAGCCGGCTGCTGAGCATCGCCGTACTGTTCCTCGGCTGGGGGCTGTTCATCGTCTTCAGCACCTGGCGAGGTGCCCGCAAGCGCGAGGCGCAACAGGCCACCGAGGACGGCCAGGAGCAACTGCGCCGTGAGGAGGAGGCCAGCGAGGAACAGCGCGAACTCGCCGCCCGCTTCAAGGACGCACTGCGCACCGTGCAGCGCTCCAGCCTGTACAAGGGCCAGGGCGAACAGCGCCGCCGGGACCTGCCCTGGTACCTGGTGCTCGGCCCCCAGGGCAGCGGCAAGACCACCCTGCTGGACTTCTCCGGGCTGGACCTGCCGCTCAACCAGAACGACCGCACCCTCACTCGCGACACCCACGGCACCCGCTACTGCGAGTGGTACTTCGCCGAGCAGGGCGTGCTGATCGACAGCCCCGGGCGCTACCTCACCCAGGGTGATCCGGAGGTGGACGGCGGCGCCTGGAACAGCCTGCTGGCCCTGCTGCGCAAGCGCCGTCGCACCCGCCCGCTCAATGGCGTGATCGTCAACCTGCCCCTCGACCTGCTGGCGAGCGGCGACGAGCAGGCCCTGGACGCCCTGGCGCGGCAGGTCCGCAAGCGCCTGCAGGAGATCCACCAGCGCCTGCATGCGGAAGTGCCCGTCTACCTGGTCCTCGGCAAGGCCGATACCCTGCCCGGCTTCGACGAGTTCTTCGACCACCTGTCCCGCGAGGAGAGCGACCAGGTCCTCGGCGCCACCTTCCGCGAGGGGCAGAACGGCACCAGCGGCCAGGTGGTGCGACAGGAGTTCGAAGCCCTGCTGCGGCGCCTCACCAGCCAGGTCATCACCCGCATGCACCAGGAGCGGGACACCGGCCGGCGGGGGCGCATCCTCGACTTCCCCACCCAGCTCGGGCGTATCGGCGAGCCGCTGTGCGTGTTCATCGACATGGCCTTCACCGGCAACCGCTACCAGCGCGCCAGCCTGCTGCGCGGTTTCTACCTCACCAGCGCGCCGCACCTGCTTCAGGAGCTGGACGAAAGCACCGCCCGGGTCGGCGCCAACCTGGGCCTGCGCAGCAGTGCCCTGCCCACCCTGCGCGGGGGGCGTGCGCGCTTCATCCACCAGTTGTTCAGCCAGGTGATCTTCCCGGAGGCCGACCTGGCCGGGCTCGATCCGCGCGAAAAACGCCGCATCGATTGGGGCCAGCGCGGGCTCTACGCCGGTGCGTTCGGCTGCGTGGCGCTGTTCGGCCTGGCCTGGGCGGCGGGCTTCAGCAGCAACCACCAGCGCCTGGAAGCCGTGCGCGACCATGGTCGGGTGATCGAGACCCAACAGGCCCTGCTCGACCCTCGCGAAGATGCCCGCGCCGCCCTCACGCTGCTGGACCACAGCTTCGCCGCCACCCGCGTATTCCCAAGCGCCGCCGAGCGCTCGCTGCTGGAACACAACGGGCTCTACCAGGGCGGACGCAGCCAGCCCGTACTCGACGACGCCTATGGCCGCGCCCTGGAGCAGCAGTTGCTGCCGCGCATCGCCACCAGCCTGGAGGGCCAGGTACGCGCCAGCCTGGGCAACCGCGAGCGCCTGCTGGCCAGCCTGCGCGCCTACCTCATGCTGAACCTGCCGGAACGGCGCGACGCGGCCTTCCTCAAGAGCCAGCTGCAGGCCGAATGGTCGCTGCGCTACGGCGGCGATGCCGCGACCCAGGCCGCGCTGACCGAGCACCTCGACCGCCTGCTGGCGCGCACCTTCGTCTACCCGCTGAACGAGCCCCTGGTGGCCCAGGCCCGCCAGCGCCTGCGCAGCGAATCCCTGGCCGCCGTGGTCTACCGCGTACTCCGCGACCAGGCCCGCAGCCTCCCGGAGTACAGCTTCGCCCAGCGCCTGGGGCCACAGGGCGCGCTGTTCTCCGGCACCGACTACCGCATCCCGGGCTTCTACACCCGCCAGGGCTACCAGCAGTTCTTCTCCGCCAAGGGCCTGCCCACCGTGCGTGAGCTACTACGGGACAACTGGGTGATGGGCGAAGGCGGTAACCTCAGCGTGCAGGACCTGGGCCGCCTGATGGTCGAGCTGCAGCAGCTGTACTTCCGCGACTACGCCAACCACTGGAGCGAGGCGATCAACCGCCTGAAGCTGGAGCCCCTGCTGGACACCTACCAGGGCGCCGAGCAACTGGCCGGGCTGACCGCAGCCAACTCGCCGCTGCTGCAATTGCTGGTGGAGGTGCGCGAGCACACCCGTCTGCCCGGCATCGCCGACGCTACCTCCGAGGCACCCGCCGAAGGCGCCAAGGCCGATGGGGCCCTGGGCAAGGTCGCCGCCGTCGCGGAGAAAGCCCGGGATGCCCTGGCCAGCAACCTGCCGGACACTGCGCGGCTGACCATGGAGCGCCGCTTCGAAGCCCTGCACCTGTTGCTGGACGACAACGGCGGCGCCGCAGCCGACCTGGTCCCGGTCATGCGTGCGCTCAACGAACTGCAGCTGCAATTGGCCACACTGGCCCGCTCCAGCCAGCCGGAGCAGGCCGCCTTCGACCTCGCACGCAACCGCATGGGCGGCCAGAGCGACGCCCTGGCCAACCTGCGCAGCAGCGCCTCGCGGCTGCCCCAGCCGATCGGCGGCTGGCTGGCGATGATGGCGGGGGAAAGCTGGCACCTGATCCTCAGCGGTGCCCACCAGTACCTCAACCAGCGCTACCAGAGCGAGCTGTACGGCTTCTATCTGAAGGCCCTGGACAAGCGCTACCCGTTCAACCCGCGCAGCCACAGTGACGTCGCCCTGAGCGACTTCCGCGAGTTCTTCAAGACCCAGGGCCTGGCGGAGCGCTTCTTCGACACCTACCTCAAGCCCTTCGTGATCGGCACGCCCGGCGAGTACCGCGTGCGCTCGGTGGACGGCGGCAGCCTGCCCATCGCCCGTGGTTTCCTCGACCAGATGGCCAACGCCCAGGCCATCCGCCTGAGCTTCTTCGCCGACAACCCCAACGAGCCGCAGGTGCGCTTCCGCCTGGAGCCCTACTCCATCGACCCGGCCCTGAGCCGTGCGGAGTTCCGCTTCGGCGACCGGCTGATGGAGTACCGCCATGGGCCCATCGTGCCCATGTCCTTCAAGTGGCCCACGGAGGCCGAGGAAGGACGCAGCAGCCTGGTGCTGGAGGAGCTCAGCGGGCGTCGCATCGGCGTCGAGCGCAACACCGGCCCCTGGTCGCTGTTCCGCCTGTTCGATCAGATGCAGGCCGAATACCACAGCGGCCGCGACGTGCTGATGCTCAAGGCGGAAGTGGACGGCCTGCGGGCTCACTACCTGGTGCAGAGCCAGCGTTCGCCGAACCCCTTCGACCTCGGCATGCTGCGTGCTTTCCGCCTGCCGGTGAGCCTCTGATGCCGGGCGCCGCCTGGACCAGCGCCGCCCGCACCCACCCTGGCAAGGTGCGGGCGCGCAACGAGGACGCCTTCCTGGACAGCCCGGGCCAGGGCCTGTGGGTGGTGGCCGACGGCATGGGCGGCCACCACGCCGGTGACCGCGCCAGCCGCCTGGTGGTGGAAAGCCTGGCCGAGCTGCCCGCCACGGGGGATTTCGCCAACCGCTTGCAGCACCTGCGCCGCCACCTGCACTGGCTGAACCGCAGGCTGGCGGACGAACTCACCGTCACCGACGGCCAGCGGCGGATCATGGGCAGCACGGTGGCCGCCCTGCTGGTGGAGGGCAGCCGCGCCGCCTGCGTGTGGGCCGGGGACAGCCGCTGCTACCTGTGGCGCTGGGGCTGCCTCTACCAGCTCACCCGCGACCACTCGCTGCTGCGGGAGCTGATCGAGGACCGGGGCATGAGCCCAGAGCAGGCCGGCCGCCACCCGTCCGCCCATGCCCTGACCCGCGCCCTGGGCGGTGACGGCGACTTCGCCCTGGATGTGCTGGAGCTGGAGCTGCACCCCGGCGACACCTTCCTGCTCTGCAGCGACGGGCTGTACCGCGAGCTGGACGAGGTGGCCCTGAGCCAGGCCCTCAGCCTCGCCTCGCCTATCGCCACCCTGGAGCAGCTCTTCGAGCAGGCCCTGCAGGGGGCGGCCCCGGACAACCTCACCGCCGTGGTGGCGCGCCGATGAGCAAAGCCAGGCGCCGCCGCAAGCCACGCCCACCTACCACGCCGGCATCGCACGAGAGTTTCGCCTGTACCAGCAGCGCGCCGGCGGCCGACCTCGGCGAACTGCCGACCGTGCTCAGCGGACGCTACCGCCTGGAGCGCCTGCTGGGCATCGGCGGCATGGGCTCGGTGTACCGGGCACGGGACCTGCTGTGGGAACAGTTCGGCGAACCGTCGCCCTGGGTGGCGGTGAAGCTGCTGAACGAGGAGTTCGCCACCATCCCCGATGCCAGCGCACTGCTCTACAGCGAGTACGCCCTGGCGGTACGCCTGCGTCATCCGGCCATCGTCCGCTTGCATGCCTTCGAGGTGGACACCGCCTGCCGGCGTGCCTTCATCACCCAGGAGCTGCTCAAAGGGCTGCCCCTGGATCACCTGCTCTGCGACCGCCCGACCGGGCTGCCCTGGCCGGAGCTGCGGGAGATCGCCGTGCCGCTGCTCGGCGCCGTCGCCCACGCTCACCGCTGCGGTGTGGTGCACGGCGACCTGAAGCCGAGCAACGTGATACTCACCGACGCGGGGTCACGATTGTTCGACTTCGGCCTGGCCCATGCCGACAGCGGCCTGCCCACCCTGGCCCGGGAACGGATCGGCGCCTGGACGCCCCGCTACGCCGCCCTGGAACTGCTCGACGGCGACAGGCCGAGCCCTGCCAGTGACCTCTACGCACTGGCCTGCGTGCTCTACGAACTGGCGACGGGGCGCCACCCCTATGGCCGGCTGGACGCCCGCCAGGCCCTGGAGCAGCACTGCCACCGGCGCCTGGAAGTACCCGGTGCCTTGCCCCTGGGAGCCTGGCGCGCCTTGCGGGCCGCTCTGGCGCCGACGGCCACGGCGCGCTGCATTGGGCTGGAGGAGCTGGAGGCGGCCTTCCGGCGCCGGGGGCCGTTGCTGCCGGAATGGATCAGGCGCCCCTTGGCGCGGATATGAAAAAGCCCCGCCAAGGCGGGGCTTCTTCATTCACGCTGCGCCTCAGAACTGCGCGGCGTCCAGCAGGTAGAGCGAGTCGCTGCCGGCCTTGACCGAGGCGGTCAGGGAGTGGATGCGCGGCAGCAGGCGGGCGAAGTAGAAGCGCGCGGTACCGAGCTTGCTGGCGTAGAACTCGTCCTGGCCTTCCTTGCCGAGGGAGGCGCGGGCCATCAGCGCCCACATGTAGGCATAGGCGGTGTAGCCGAAGACCTGGAGGTACTCCACGGAAGCGGCGCCGATCTCGTTGGGGTTGGTCTTGGCGCGCTCCAGCAGCCAGGCGGTGAGGTCGTCCAGGTTGGCAATGGCAGCCTTCAGCGGCTCGGTGAACTCGGCCAGCTCGGCCGAAGCGCCGCTGGCGAAGGCCTTCACCTCGTCGGCGAAGTGCTTGTAGAACGCGCCGCCGCTACCCACCACCTTGCGGCCGGCGAGGTCCAGGGCCTGGATGCCGTTGGTGCCTTCATAGATCTGGGTGATGCGGCAGTCGCGTACCAGTTGCTCCTGGCCCCACTCGCGGATGAAACCGTGGCCGCCGAAGACCTGCTGGCCGTGGACGGTGGTTTCCAGGCCGAGGTCGGTCAGGAAGGCCTTGGCCACCGGGGTGAGCAGGGCGACCAGTTCCTCGGCGCGCTTGCGCACCACCGGGTCCTCGCTGTACTTGGCGGTGTCCAGTTGCAGGGCCACGTAGCTGGAGAACGCACGGCCACCTTCGTTGAAGGCCTTCATGGTCAGCAGCATGCGGCGCACGTCCGGGTGGACGATGATCGGGTCGGCGGCCTTGTCCTTGGCGACCGGGCCGGTCGGGGCGCGGCTCTGGATACGCTCGCGGGCGTATTCGATGGCGCTCTGGTAGGAACGCTCGCCGGTGGCCAGGCCCTGGATGCCGACGCCCAGGCGCTCGTAGTTCATCATGGTGAACATCGCGGCCAGGCCCTTGTTCGGTGCATCGACGATCCAGCCGGTGGCGCCGTCGAAGTTCATCACGCAGGTGGCGGAGGCCTTGATACCCATCTTGTGCTCGATGGAGCCGCAGGACAGGCTGTTCTTCTCGCCCAGGGAGCCGTCTTCGTTCACCAGCACCTTGGGCACCAGGAACAGGGAGATGCCCTTGGGACCGGCCGGTGCGTCGGGGAGCTTGGCCAGTACCAGGTGGATGATGTTCTCGGTCAGGTCGTGCTCGCCACCGGTGATGAAGATCTTGGTGCCGGTGATCTTGAAGCTGCCGTCGGCCTGGGGTTCGGCCTTGGTGCGGATGATGCCGAGGTCGGTACCGGCATGGGGCTCGGTGAGGCACATGGAGCCTGCCCAGGTGCCGGCGTACATGTTCGGCAGGTACTTCTGCTTCAGCTCTTCGCTGGCGTGGGCGTTGATGGAGAGGCAGGCGCCGGCGGTCAGCATCGGGTAGAGGCCGAAGGACAGGTTGGCGGAGTTCACCATCTCTTCCACCTGGGCGGAGATGACCTTGGGCATGCCCATGCCACCGAACACCGGATCGCCACCGACGCCGACCCAGCCGCCTTCGGCGTAGGTGCGGTAAGCCTCGGGGAAGCCGGCCGGGGTGCTCACGCGGCCGTCGTTCCACTGGCAACCTTCTTCGTCGCCGGAGCGGTTCAGCGGTGCAATGACGCCGCTGGTGACCTTGCCGGCCTCTTCCAGGATCGCCGACGCGGTATCGGCATCGACCACCTCGGCCAGGGCTGGCATTTCGGACCATAGCTTGGCGACGTCGAAGACTTCATTGAGGACGAAGCGCATATCGCGCAGGGGCGCTTTGTAGTCAGCCATGTGCAAACCTCGCAGGAACTCTCAGGTGGCCGGTCAGGCCGGTTTCACGGGACAGGCCGGCAGTGTATCCGAACAACTCGACAGACACATAGGGTCAGTGTGTGACCAGATAAAATACATCAGTCACCAAGCTTGACCCTTGTGAAAAGGCCCGCACGCGGCGGGCCCGGTCGTTCTGACGATAGGCCGTCAGAGGGCGAACTGCTCGGCGGAGAGGGCCATCAGGCAGTCGCTGCCGGCTTCCGCTGCGGCCTTGTGGGCAGCGGTGCGGGGCAGCAGGCGCTTGAAGTAGAAGTCGCAGGTGAGCAGCTTCGCTTCGTAGAAGGCGGCTTCGCCGGTGCCGGCGTCCAGCTGCTGGCGAGCGACCACCGCCATCTGCAGCCAGAAGTAGGCCAGCACGATGTAGCCGCTGTACATCAGGTAGTCCACGGAGGCGGCGCCGACTTCGTCGGGGTTCTTCATCGCCGCCATGCCGATGCGCTGGGTCAGTTCGCCCCACTGGCGGTTGAGGTCGGCCAGTTGCGCCACCTGGGCCTTGAGTTGCGGGTGCTCGGCCTGGGCCTGGCAGAACTGGTGGACACGCTTGGTGAAGCCCATCAGCAGCTTGCCCTGGCTGCCCAGGACCTTGCGGCCCAGCAGGTCGAGGGCCTGGATGCCGTTGGTGCCCTCGTAGATGGGGGCGATGCGGCAGTCGCGCACCAGTTGCTCCATGCCCCACTCGCGGATGTAGCCGTGACCGCCGAACACCTGCATGCCGAGGTTGGTGGCTTCGAGGCCGGTCTCGGTCATGAAGGCCTTGCAGATGGGGGTGAGGAAGGCCAGCAGGTTCTCGGCCTGCTCGCGCTCTTCGGCGCTTTCGGCGCCGTGGGCGATGTCCAGTTGCTGGGCCGTGAAGTACGCCAAGGCGCGGTTGCCCTCGTTGAAGGCGCGCATGGTCAGCAGCATGCGGCGCACGTCCGGGTGGACGATGATCGGGTCGGCGGGCTTGTCCGGCGCCTTGGGCCCGGTCAGGGCGCGCATCTGCAGGCGTTCGGTGGCGTAGCGCACGGCGCCCTGATAGCTGGCCTCGCCGAGGCAGAGGCCCTGCATGCCGGTGCCCAGGCGGGCGTGGTTCATCATGGTGAACATGCAGTTCAGGCCCTTGTTGGCCTCGCCGATGAGGAAGCCGGTGGCGCTGTCGAAGTTCATCACGCAGGTGGCGGAGGCCTTGATGCCCATCTTGTGTTCGATGGAGCCGCAGGACACGGCGTTGCGCTCGCCGATGCCGTCTCCCCGGGGCAGGAACTTGGGCACGATGAACAGGGAGATGCCCTTGGTGCCGGCGGGGGCGTCGGGCAGCTTGGCCAGGACGAGGTGAACGATGTTCTCGCTCATGTCGTGCTCGCCGGCGGAGATGAAGATCTTGGTGCCGGAGATGGCATAGCTGCCATCGGCCTGGGGCACGGCGCGGGTCTTGATGATGCCGAGGTCGGTGCCGCAGTGGGGCTCGGTCAGGCACATGGTGCCGGTCCAGCGACCTTCGGTGAGGCGGGTCAGGTAGGTCTGTTTCTGTTCTTCGCTGCCGTGGGCATGAATGGCGGACATGGCGCCATGGGTCAGGCCCGGGTACATGGCCCAGGACTGGTTGGCCGAGGCGACCATCTCGCTGACGATCAGCCCGAGGGAGTGCGGCAGGCCCTGGCCACCGTAGGTGGGATCGGCGGAGAGACCGTTCCAGCCGCCCTCGACGTACTGGGCGAAGGCTTCCTTGAAGCCCTTGGGCGTGGTGACCACGCCATCCTTCCACTGGCACTCCTCCTCGTCACCGGAACGGTTCAGCGGCGAGAGTACCTGCTCGCAGAACTTGGCGCCCTCTTCGAGGATCGCGGCGACCATGTCGGGGCTGGCATCGCTGGCGCCGATGGCGGTGTAGGTGACGGGGAAGTCGAACAGCTCGTCGGTGAGGAAGCGCATGTCGCGCAGGGGGGCCTTGTACTCGGGCATGGCAGGGTCTCCTTGGCTGCGCCAGGCTCGGCGCCAATCTCCGGACCCTAAAGGCTGGGCGCCCCCTCGACAACGACGCTGCGGGCGCTGAATGCAGCGCCATAACCGGCCGTTCAGGTGGCCGGCTGGCGCACCCGCACGGCGCCCCGACGCGCCTGGCCGTGGAGGAAGACGCGGTTGCGCCCGGCGCTCTTGGCGCTGTACAGCGCCTGGTCGGCGGCCTTGATCACCTCTTCCGGGGTGCGCTGCTCGGCGTCGCGTTCGGCCACGCCGATGCTGATGGTCACCGAGACGCTCTGGGCCGCCGCCGCACCGCGCTTGGCGCGGCCCTGCTGGTCGTTCTTAGGCCGGCTGTCACGGTCACGCAGGTGCAGGGCATAACGCTCGATGGCCTCGCGCACGGCCTCCAGGTGGGGCTGGCATTCCTCCATGCTCTTGCCGGCGAAGACGATGGTGAATTCCTCGCCGCCGTAGCGGTAGGCCTTGCCGCCCCCGCCGACCCGCCGCAGTTGGCTGGCGACCATGCGCAGCACCTGGTCGCCGACGTCGTGGCCGTAGGTGTCGTTGAACTTCTTGAAGTGGTCCACGTCGGTCATGGCCAGCACGTAGTTGCGCCCCAGCCGCTGCAGCCGTTCGTTGAGCGCGCGACGCCCCGGCAGGCCGGTCAGTTCGTCGCGGAAAGCCATCTGGTAGGCCTCGTGGGCCACCGAGGCGGTCAGGGCGAGCATGGTCAGGCTGGTCATCGCATGCAGGGCGTGGGGCAGGATGAACACCTTCGGCAGCATCCACCAGAGCCCCGCCAGGGCGATCACCTGGGCGGCATGCTGCGGCCGGGGCTGGCGCAGGTAGGCGATGCCGAGGGCCAGCAGGGCGATGACGAAGGCGAAGTAGGAGAGCTGCACCAGGCTCATCCAGCTGCCGTGGAGCAGCGGCCAGCGCACGGGGGTGACGAAGGCCAGCATCGCCTCGGGGTAGCTCCGCCCCAGGGCCATGACCACGCCGAGGGTGGCCAGCAGGACGGCGCTGCGGGCGACGAAGTCCTGCAGCAGGTGGGTGCGCTCCTGCCAGCAGCCGAACAGGCCGAACAGCAGCGGCAGCACCAGACTGGTGAGGTGGAAGACCAGGGCCGCATCCTCCCGCACCACATGCTCGGCCTGGAAGTAGTCGACCTGGGTGTCCAGCAGGTAGTAGCCGATGTAGATCGAGGCCAGCAGGAAGAGCTGGCGAAGGCGCCCATAGGCGGCGCAGAACGAGCCGCCGAGCAACAGCAGCAGGGTGGGCAGGACGTTGAACAGGGAGACGAAGAACTCGTTCATGTCCGCCAGGGTTCCCGCCACCGCACCGCCGAGCACCAGGGCCAGCGGCGGCAGGAAATGGCTGAAGCGGAATGACGGGAGTGTCCGCACGCGTCTGGGTCCGACTGGTTGGAAAGCAGGCCATATGATGGCACTTCCGCCGATCACTGGCACTCAGCCGGACGACGCACGGTGCCCGGCAGGGGACCGGAAATGAAGAAGCCCGCCGAAAGGCGGGCTCCTTCTAGACACGCAGAACTCAGTAGCCCAGGGCGAAGTCTTCTTCGGCCAGGTCCATGAGGTTGCTGGCGCCGGACAGCATGGTTTCCACGTGGGTGCGGGTACGCGGCAGGATGCGCTTGAAGTAGAAGCGCGCGGTCTGCAGCTTGGCCTTGTAGAAGGCGGCGTCGCCTTCGCCGGCAGCCAGCTTCTCGGCAGCCAGGCGAGCCATGTCGGCCCAGAAGTAGGCCAGGCAGGCGTAGCCGGAGTACATCAGGTAGTCCACCGAGGCGGCACCGACTTCCTCGCGGTCCTTCATGGCGGCCATGCCGACCTTCATGGTGACCTCGCCCCACTCCTTGTTCAGCTTGGCCAGCGGCTCGACGAATTCCTTGACGGCTTCGTTGCTCTCGTTCGCCTGGCAGAACTTGTGGACGATCTTGGTGAAGCCCTTCAGCGCTTCGCCCTGGGTCATGAGGATCTTGCGGCCCAGCAGGTCGAGCGCCTGAACGCCGGTGGTGCCCTCGTACATCATGGAGATGCGGCAGTCACGCAGGTTCTGCTCCATGCCCCACTCGCTGATGAAGCCGTGGCCACCGTAGATCTGCATGCCGTGGGAGGCGGCTTCGAAGCCGACTTCGGTCATGAAGGCCTTGGCAATGGGGGTCAGGAAGGCCAGCAGGGAATCAGCGGCTTTCTTCTCTTCCTCGTCCTGGCTGTACTTGACGATGTCCACCTGCTTGGCGGTGAAGTACACCATGGCGCGGTTGCCTTCGGCGAAGGCCTTCATGGTCAGCAGCATGCGACGCACGTCCGGGTGGACGATGATCGGGTCAGCGGCCTTGTCCGGCGCTTTCGGGCCGGTCAGGGAACGCATCTGCAGACGCTCGCGGGCGTACTTGATGCCACCCTGGAAACCGATCTCGGCGTGGGCCAGGCCTTGCAGCGCGGTACCCAGGCGAGCGGTGTTCATGAAGGTGAACATGCAGTTCAGGCCCTTGTTCGCCGGGCCGATCAGGAAGCCGGTGGCGCCGTCGAAGTTCATCACGCAGGTGGCGTTGCCGTGGATGCCCATCTTGTGCTCGATGGAGCCACAGGTCACGGCGTTGCGCGCACCGACGCCGCCTTCGGCGGTCGGCATGAACTTCGGCACGATGAACAGGGAGATGCCCTTGGTGCCCGCAGGGGCGTCGGGCAGGCGGGCCAGTACGATGTGGACGATGTTGTCGGCCATGTCGTGTTCGCCAGCGGAGATGAAGATCTTGGTGCCGGACACCTTGTAGGTGCCATCGGCCTGGGGCTCGGCCTTGGTGCGCAGCATGCCCAGGTCGGTGCCGCAGTGCGGCTCGGTCAGGCACATGGTGCCGGTCCACTCACCGGAAACCAGCTTGGTCAGGTAGGTGTGCTTCTGCTCGTCGGTGCCGTGCTGCTCGATGGTGTTCATCGCGCCGTGAGACAGGCCGGGGTACATGCCCCACGCCCAGTTGGCTTCACCGACCATCTCGCTGATGGCCAGGCCCAAGGACTCCGGCAGGCCTTGGCCACCGTGCTCGACGTTGTGGGCCAGGCTCGGCCAGCCGCCTTCGACGAACTGCTTGTAGGCTTCCTTGAAACCGGTCGGGGTCTTAACACCCTCGGCGGACCAGGTGCAGCCTTCGGTATCACCGACGCGGTTCAGCGGAGCGATCACCTGCTCACAGAACTTGGCGCCTTCCTCGAGGATGGCGTCGACCATGTCCGGGGTGGCGTCCTGGCAGCCAGGCAGGCTCTGATAGTGCGCTTCGTAGCCAAGCAGTTCATCGCGAACGAAGCGGATATCACGCAAGGGGGCCTTGTAATCAGGCATAGCGGTAAACCTCTACGGTGGTTCCTAGTTAGGTGACCGGTGAATCGGTCGCTTACAACTTCACGGTAGTCGTTGCCGGCTGCAGGGTGCCGCCCGCAATCAAACAGGTGTTTGAAACATACGTTTCGCACAGACCCTTGTCAAGCATCCACGCGGTGCCGTCAGGCACGGGTGTCCAGCAGGGGCGGTGCCTGTTCCGGTTGGGCGATCTGCGCGTAGAGACCCAGGTCGCTGGAGGCGCTGGCCGGGGCGGATGGCGACGCAGCATCGGCCTGGCTTCCGCCGCCGGCTTCCTCCAGGCGCAAGCGAGCCAGCTCGATCCGAGCCTGGGCGGCATGGCCGGCGGCACGTGCCGCCACCTGGCGGTCCTGGGCGGAAGGGTCGGCGGGCGCGAGGGCCGCGCGCTGCACGATGTCCATCTTGCTGAGGGTCGCTTCGGGGTCATTGGCCACCGGGCTGGCGTCGATGCTGACTTCGCCACCGACCGCATAGGCGAGACCGTCGGGGCCGCGTTCGAAGTCATAACTGGGGGCGCCGGCGTAGCTGCCGCCCACCGAGGCATGCGCCTGCTCGTGGGCGCGAACCTTGCGATCGATGCTGACCAGTTCGGCGACACGCTGCTGGTCTTCCTGGCTCAGCTCGGTGCCTTTGCTGGATGAACCCTGCTCAGACGAACGTGAAGAAGTGCCAGAAGAACGATTGGGGGTTTCGAGGGCAGTCGATGAGGGACCACCCGCCGCCCCTGCCGACGCACGGGAGCGCGTGATGCTGACGAGGGGATCGAGAGCGAGACTGCCGATCCGCATAAGGCCCTCCGCGCCTGAGCCCGCTCACCGGCCTCTGCCGCGAAGATGGGAGAGAGAGCGGGGATCAGGCCTTGGTGTCGACCAGCGTGCCGAGCACGTCGTCGGCTGTTTTCACGACCTTGGCACCTGCCAGGGCCTGGTACTTGCCGACGTCCAGGTCCACCAGGTTGGAAGCCAGGTCGGCGTTGCTGCGGTCATCCGAATCACCATCGGTACGCGCAGCCTGGGCATCGGTCGAACGCTGGACCGGCGCGCTGGCGATATCCGACGCGGCCTTGTCGATACGCTGCTGACCGGACTGCAGGGCGTTGAGCCCGTAGCTGAATGCACTGCCTGAGATTTCCATCGTCAACCTCGAACCAAGGGAACCACGTCGTAATTGAAGCAGATGCCGCTTAAAAAACGTACAAACAAAACGCGATGGACGACCGACGGCTTATAGCGGCAGCTTCAGCGGATGCAGGTCCAGATGCGCGGCGACGGCCTCGGCTGACGGCACCTCAAGGCGTGGCACGCGCCCAAGGCACGGCGCCGGCAGGCGCTCGGCGAGGGTCACGAGGTTTTCCTCCAGCCGCGAAGTGGCCGGGTCGACGATGTTGGCCACCCAGCCCGCCAGCACCAGGCCGTCCCGCTGGATCGCCTCGGCACTCAGTACGGCGTGGTTGATGCCCCCCAGGCGCACGCCCACCACCAGGATCACCGGCAGGCCCAGGCGCACCGCCAGATCAGACAGGTTCTCCCCACCCGCCAGGGGCACGCGCCAGCCACCGGCCCCCTCCACCAAAGTGAAGTCGGCGTTGCGCGCCAGCACCGCGTTGACCGGCCCTGCCAGCGCTTCGACATCCAGCTGCACCCCCGCCTCACGTGCCGCCAGATGCGGTGCGATGGCCGGTTCGAAGGCGAAGGGATTCACCTCCTCATAACGCAGCGGCAGGCTGCAGCCCGCCAGCAGGCCGAGGGCATCGCTGTTGCGCAGCCCCTCGGCGGTCCGCTCGCAGCCGGAGGCCACCGGCTTGGCGGCGGCGGTGCTCAGCCCGGCATTGCGGGCGGCCTGGAGCAGGCCGCAGGCGATGGTGGTCTTGCCGATCTCGGTATCGGTCCCGGTGACGAAAAAGGCAGCGCCCATTCAGGTCTCCTTGCGTAGCAGGCCGTGGACGACCTGGTAGGTCGCCGGCAACCCCAGGGCCTCGCGCCGCTGTTCGTAGGCATCGACCAGCGCCCGCATGCGGGCTCGCCCGGTCAGGCCGCCGGGGCGCCCAGGGTTGAGGTTGTGAGCCCCCAGTGCCTTCAGCTCGTGGGTCAGCTGGCGCAGGTCGGGGAAGTGCAGCACGTGGGGACGGCGCTCCAGTTGCAGCACCTGCAACCCGCTGTCGGCGCACAGCGCCTGGTAGTGGGTGAAGGCACGGAAGCGGTTCACGTGGGTGAAGCCATCCACCTCGCGCCAGCTGTCGCGCAGCTCCTGCAGGGTGCCGACGCAGAGGCTGCTGAACACCAGCAGGCCACCGGGGCGAAGCACCCGCCGCGCCTCCGCCAGCACCGCAGGGAAGTCCTCGCACCACTGCACGGCCAGGCTGCTGAACACCAGGTCCAGGCTGGCATCGGCCAGCGGCAGGTGCTCGGCGTCACCGGCGATGAAATGCGCTGCTCCACCCAACGGGCGAGCGTGCTGGAGCATGCCCTCGGCCAGGTCCAGGGCCAGGCCCTGGGCACGGGGGAAACGCTCCGCCAGTTGGCGGGAGAAGTGCCCCGTTCCGCAGCCCAGGTCGAGCCAGCGCTGTGGTTCTAAGCCATCCGGCAGGCTCGCCAGCAGGTCGGCACCGACCTGGCGCTGCAGGCCGGCCACGGCGTCGTAGCTGGCGGCGGCGCGGGAGAAGGACGCCGCCACCTGGCGCTTGTCCGGCAGGCCGGGCACGGGTGGTACGGGGAATTCAGACATCGTCACCTTCGAACATGAATGCCAGCATCGCCGCCGCAACGGCATCCGCGCACTCCACCGGCAAGCCGTGGCTGGCCTCGGGGATCACCGATACCTCCACATCCGGCAGCTCCTCCAGCAGAGCATCCGCCGCCGAAGCGGGCACCAGGGTGTCGCACCCGGCGAACAGGTGCAGTTGCGGCCCGGTGAAGCGGCCCAGGGCCGCGCGGGTATCCAGCTCGGCCAGCAGCTGCAGGCCGGCCGCGAGGATCGTCGGCTCGGTGGCCGGCTGCGTCACCTGCAGCTGCCGCGCCAGGGTGCGCGGGTCCCGCGCGCCCTGGCTGACCAGCAGGCGGAAGCGCTTGAGGGTCAGCTCCGGGTCGAGCCCGAAAGCCTCCTGGAAGTCGCCGAACACATCGGCGCGCATGGCACTCGGCCAATCGTCGCGGGCACGGAAGCAGGCATTGGCAGCCAGCCCGATCAGGCCCCGGCAGTGCGTATCCCGCCGCGCGGCCAGTTCGGCGGCCAGCATGCCGCCCAGGGACCAGCCCGCCAGCCAGCTGTCGCCGGGCAGGCGCGCATCCAGCTCGTCGAGCCAGGCGGCCGGGTCGTCCAGCTCCGGCAACGGCTGGATCTGCACCGCCAGGTGCGGGGCGCGCTCAGCCAGGGCGTCGCGCAGGGGTTCGAGTGCAGCCGGGCCCAGGGCCCAGCCGGGGATGAGGATCAATCGGTCACGCATCGGGTTGTCCTTCTTCGGCCAGCAGCTTCCAGCTTTCGGACAACGCCACCAGCAGACGTTCCACCTGCGCCTCGCTGTGGGCGGCACTGAGCGTCACCCGCAGGCGCGCGGCACCGACCGGCACCGTGGGCGGGCGGATCGCGCCGACCAGCAGCCCGCGCTCGCGCAGCAGGGCCGACAGCCGCAGCGCACGAGCGCTGTCACCCACCAGGATCGGCTGGATCGGCGTGGGGCTGTCCATCAGGTCCAGGCCGATCTCGGCGGCGCCCTCGCGGAAGCGGTGGATCAGCGCATCCAGGTGCTCGCGGCGCCAATGCTCGCGCTGCAGCAACTCCAGGCTCTTCAGGGTTGCGCAGGCCACCGCCGGCGGCTGGCTGGTGGTGTAGATGTAGGGTCGGGCGAACTGGATCAGGCTCTCGATCAGGTCGTCGCTGCCGGCCACGAAGGCACCGGCGGTGCCGAAGCCCTTGCCCAGGGTGCCCACCAGCACGGGCACGTCCTCCAGGCCCAGGCCGAAGTGCTCGACGATGCCGCCGCCCTGGGCGCCAAGAGGCCCGAAGCCGTGGGCGTCGTCCACCATCACCCAGGCGCCCCGGGCGCGGGCCGCGGCACACAGGCCGGGCAGGTCGGCCAGGTCGCCGTCCATGCTGAACACGCCGTCGGTCACCACCAGGGTGTTACCCTCGGCCTTGTCCAGCCGGCCCTCCAGGCTGGCGACGTCGTTGTGCAGGTAGCGGGAGAAGCGCGCCCCGGAGAGCAGCCCGGCGTCCAGCAGCGACGCGTGGTTGAGGCGGTCCTCCAGCACGGTGTCGCCCTTGCCCACCAACGCGGTCACGGCGCCCAGGTTGGCCATGTAGCCGGTGGAGAACAGCAGCGCCCGTGGCCGCCCGGTGAACTCGGCCAGGGCCAGTTCCAGATCGTGGTGCGGGCCGCTGTGGCCGATCACCAGGTGCGAGGCGCCGCCGCCCGCGCCCCAGCGCTCGACACCGCGCATGAAGGCGGCCTTCACCTCGGGGTGGTCGGCCAGGCCCAGGTAGTCGTTGGAACAGAAGGCCAGCATCGGCCGGCCATCCACCACCACCTCAGGCCCCTGGGGCGTTTCCAGCAGCGGGCGTTGGCGGTAGAGGTTTTCCGCACGGCGGGCGGCAAGGCGGGAGGCGAGATCGAAAGGCATCGCAATGGCTCACCGGCAGCGGGCAGGCGGCCTACGGCGGCGCACCTGCCTTACGGGGAATGGGGTGGCGGGCGCGAGCACCCGCCACCGGGCGAACGTCAGGCCGAGGCGGCGTTGTAGAACAGCTGCGAATCGCGCTGCTCCACCAGGGCCTGCTCGATGGCGGCCTGGTGCACCTCGTCGGCGTGTTCCTCGCGCTCCTCGGGCTTGATGCCGAGGCGGGCGAACAGCTGCATGTCCTTGTCCGCCTGGGGGTTGGCGGTGGTCAGCAGCTTCTCGCCGTAGAAGATCGAGTTGGCGCCGGCCATGAAGGCCAGGGCCTGCATCTGGTCGTTCATCTGCTCACGCCCGGCAGACAGCCGCACGTGGGACTGGGGCATCATGATCCGCGCCACCGCCAGGGTGCGGATGAAGTCGAACGGGTCGACGTCCTGTTCCTCGGCCAGAGGCGTGCCCTTGACCTTCACCAGCATGTTGATCGGCACCGACTCGGGGTGTTCCGGCAGGTTGGCCAGCTGGATCAGCAGGCCGGCGCGGTCGTCCAGCGACTCGCCCATGCCGAGGATGCCGCCGGAGCAGATCTTCATACCCGCTTCGCGCACGTAGGCCAGCGTCTGCAGGCGCTCACTGTAGGTGCGGGTGGTGATGATGTTGCCGTAGAACTCCGGCGAGGTATCCAGGTTGTGGTTGTAGTAGTCCAGGCCGGCATCAGCCAGCGCCCGGGTCTGCTCCTGGTCCAGGCGACCGAGGGTCATGCAGGTCTCCAGGCCGAGCTTCTTCACGCCCTTCACCATCTCCAGCACGTAGGGCATGTCCTTGGCCGAGGGGTGCTTCCACGCCGCGCCCATGCAGAAGCGGGTCGAGCCGATGGCCTTGGCCTCGGCGGCCGCCTCCAGCACCTTCTGCACCTCCATCAGCTTTTCCTTGTCCAGGCCGGTGTTGTAGTGGCCGGACTGCGGGCAGTACTTGCAGTCTTCCGGGCAGGCGCCGGTCTTGATGGAGAGCAGGGTGGAGACCTGAACGCGGTTCGGGTCGAAGTACGCGCGGTGCACGGTCTGGGCCTGGAACAGCAGGTCGTTGAACGGCTGCTGGAACAGCGCCTTCACCTCGGCGAGGGTCCAGTCGTGGCGGGTAGCGATGGCGGCGGTTGCACTCATGGGAAGGGTTCCTACGACGCTTGGATGGCGCCTCTTGTCGGAGTGGCCCGGGCCGATAGACCGGGCGTTCAGGCTAAGGGGCATCTTAATTTCGGGTTCGACGCTGTCAACCAGATTCGGGACACAGGTTTACAACTGTGCATTTTATGAACAAAAGAAAACCGCCCCTCTCGAAGGATCGGGGCGGTTCACAGGTGAGGGCGGCCGTAAGGATCAGTCGAGGAAGAACCGATGCAAGCGCTCCAACCGCTGGTTGTACTGGCGCCGGATGGCCAGGGCTTCCTCGAGGTCGACGGCGACGAAGCGCGCCTTCTGGTTCGGCTGCATCTGCGCCATGCGATCCAGGTCCGGGCTGATGACCGTGCCGATGGTGGCATAGCCCCCGCCGGAAACGGCGTCGCGGTGCAGGATGATGGGCTCCAGGCCGCCGGGCACCTGGATGGAGCCGATGGGGTAGCAGGCATCGACGATGTTCGATGGGTCGGACCCGGCACCGAACGGCTGCTCGCGCGGCTCGAACGCCAGCGGCGTCCCGCCCTTGAAGCGGTAGCCGGTGCGATCCGCCTCGGAGCCCACCGTCCAGGTGTCGGCGAAGAACTGCTCCAGCGCCTGCGGCGTCAGGCGGTGCACATAAAGTCCCGGCACCACCCGCAGCGTCATTTCGCCGCCGACTTCGTCCTGCAGCGAGCGTGGCAGGGCCATGCCCTCGCGCCCAAGTCCCGATGCGGGCCCCAGGGGGAGCTGATCACCGGCTGCCAGGCGCCGTCCTTCGAGGCCGCCAATCGCCCCGAGGCCATAGGTGGACCGGCTGCCGAGCACCTCGGGCACTGCGATGCCGCCCTCGACGGCCAGATACCCCCGCGCCCCCGCCTTCAGGTAGTCGAAACCCAGCACCTGCCCGGCACGTACCCGGAACGCGGCGTCCAGGGGCATTTCCTCACCGTCGAGGCGCGGCGTCATGCGCGCGCCGCAGACGGCGACCAGGGCGTCACGCTGGAACTCCAGTTGAGGCCCCAGCAGGGTGCACTCCAGCAGGGCCGCGGTGGGCGCATTGCCCACCAGCAGGTTGGCGGCGCGCAGGGCGAACTGGTCGAGCGCGCCGGAGGGTGGAATGCCCAGGTGGTAATGGCCTTCCCGACCGGCATCCTGGACCGATGTCGCCAGCCCGGGTTTCAGCACCTTAATCATTGAGCACCTCCTGCAGGGCCTGGGTACACGCACGTGGGTCCTGGATGAACGCATCCAGGTCGAAGGTGACCGGACGGATGCGCAGGCTGAAGGTTCCTGCCTCGACCTCGGCCAACGCCCGGTCATAGGCGTCGCGGTCGATGGCCTTGAACTGCACGATGTCGCCGGAGCGGAAGAACACCATGGAGTCCCGCAGGTAATCGAGGCGCTGCTCGGGGTCGTAGATGGGCGCGGGCGTCACGCCGAACATCTGATAGCCACCGGCCCCGCGCACCGAGTAGATACAACCGAAGCAACCGCCGTGGCCCAGGGTGAGCCGGGGCGTATCGGTGCGCGGGCGCAGGTATTTGGGCACCTGCAACTGCCGGTCGCGCTCCACCATCTGGTACATGAAGGGCAGCCCGGCGACGAAGCCCACCATGGAGACGAACCAGGGCGCGCCGCTGTGGGCCTCGATGAAGGCCTGGACGTCGGCATAGCCATTGATGCGCGCGGCGTATTCCAGGTCGGTGGACGCCGGGTCCTGGTGGCGATCGCGGAATCGCATCAGGGTTTCCGCCGTCCACGGGTCGTTGTAGAGCACCGGGATCTCGATGATGCGGGTCTCCAGGCGGCGTTCGGCAACAGCCTGGGCTTCCAGTTGCCGGACCCGTTCCAGCAGCGCCTCCGGCGCGATCACATCCGGGTTGAAGCGCACCTGGAACGAGGCGTTGGCCAGGCAGATGTCCAGCACCCCGGGCAAGGCCTCGCGCTCCAGGGCGCGGGTGATCGCCATGCCGCAGAAGAATGCCGACAGGGACATGGATTCGGACACTTCGGCGAACAGGTGCTCATCTCCGCCGAAGCTGTAGCGCACGGTCTCAGTGTTCATGGGGGGCCTCCACGGCAGCGGCCAGCAGGGCGGCACGCTCGACGAGCCAGGGTTCCAGGGTGCCGGTATCGAACTGCCCGTCGCGTACAGCGGCGTCCGCCAACAGCAGGCGATGCAGCGGCAGGGTGGTGGCCATCCCGGTCAGGCGGGTCGCCGCCAGCGCCTGCTCGGCACGGGCGAACGCCTCGTTGCGGTCGGCGCCCTGAACCACCACCTTGGCCAGCAGCGAGTCGTAGTAGGCGGGCACTCGGTAGCCCTCGAAGAGATGGCTGTCCACGCGCACGCCCTCCCCCTGAGGCCAGCTCAGCGACTGCACCACGCCGGGGCTGGGGAAGAAGTTGCGGGCTGGGTCTTCGGCATTGATGCGCATCTCCAGGGCGGCGCCCTGCAGGCGGATCGCCTCCTGGGACAGGGACAGCGGCTCGCCGCCGGCGATACGCAGCATCCACTGCACCAGGTCCACCCCGGTCACCATCTCGGTCACGGGGTGCTCCACCTGGATGCGGGTGTTCATCTCGATGAAGAAGAACTCGCCGCTCACCGCATCGAAGAGGTATTCCAGGGTCCCGGCGCCGCGATAGCCGATCTGCCGGGCCAGGCGCACCGCGCTTTCACACAAGGCCGCACGCTGGGCCTCGCTGAGCGCCGGGGACGGCGCCTCCTCGAAGACCTTCTGCCGACGACGCTGCAGGGAGCACTCGCGCTCGAACAGGTGCACGGCGTGCTGACCATCCCCCAGCACCTGCACCTCGATGTGCCGCGCCTGGCGGATGAAGCGCTCCAGGTACACAGCGCCCGAGCCGAAGGCCGCCTGGGCCTCGCGCTGGGCCAGCGGAAACTCGCGGGCAAGCTCTTCTGCATCGTGGGCGATGCGAATGCCTCGTCCACCGCCACCGGCCGATGCCTTGATCAGCAACGGGTAACCCACCTCGACGGCGCAGGCGAGTGCCGCCTCGAGGCTGTCCAGCTCGCCAGGCGAGCCGGGCACCACCGGCACGCCAGCGGCCTTGGCGGTGCGCCGGGCCTCGGCCTTGTCGCCCATCTGGCGGATCGTCGCGGCATCAGGGCCGACGAAGACCAGGCCGGCCTCGACCACGGCCTGGGCGAACGCGGCGTTCTCCGAGAGAAAGCCATAGCCGGGGTGGATGGCATCGGCGCCGCTGTCCAGGGCCGCTGCGATCAGCGCCTCGCCGTTCAGGTAACTGCGGTCGGCTCGCGCCGGGCCGATCACCCGGACCTCATCGGCCAGCCGGGCCGGCAAGGCATCGACATCCGCCTCACTGCACGCTGCCACGGTGGGAATGCCCAGGCCCTGGGCCGCACGGATGATGCGCACGGCAATCTCGCCGCGGTTGGCCACCAGCAATTTTCGGATCGAACCGGTCATCGGCCAGCCTCCTCAGTCGTCGCTCTGGATCACGGCCAGCAACTGGCCAGGCTCTACCGGCTCACCGTCGTCCACGTGAAAGGCGACGAGCGTGCCGGCGACCTCGGCGGTCAGCTCCGAGAACTGCTTCATCACCTCCACCAGCCCCAGCACGGCTCCCACGTCAACACGCTCGCCGACACGCACGTAGTCGGCGGCATCCGGGGCGGGCTTGCGATAGAAGGTGCCGGGAAGCGGCGAAAGTACCTGATGTTCAGCCATGTCTTTTCCTCTTGTCGTCATTGTCTGGGCAGGCGTTGGCAGGGGGTCAGCGAGGCGCGCGTACAGCGATCCCGGCAGCGGCCAGGCGCTCCCGGGTGCGCTGGACCAGCGCCAGGGCACCGGGTGTGTCGCTGTGAATGCAGATCGAATCGAAGCGGATCGGGATGTCCTGGCCATTCACCGTCCGCACCTGCCCTTCGCGGCAGGCGCGCAGGACTTTCTCCGCTACCTGGTCCGGGTCCCACGCGGTGACCCGGCGGATGAACACGATGGAGCCGGTCACGTCGTACTCGCGGTCGGCATAGAACTCACGCACCACCGGCTGGCCCAGGGCCTCGGCCCAGCGACAGGTGGCCGAACCATCCATGCAGAACAGCAACAGGGTCGGGTCCACGCGCTGCAAGGTCTCGACGAACAGGCGAGCCGCCTCCTCGTCGCGGGCCAAGTGCATGTAGAGCGCGCCATGGGGCTTGATGTGCTGCAGCGCCAGCCCGTGAAGGCGGGCGAACTCCCGCAGCGCGCCCAGCTGGTAGAGCATGTCGTTGACCAGTTCGGTCGCAGGCGCCGCGATGTGCCGGCGACCGAACCCCACCAGGTCGCGAAAGCCGGGGTGAGCCCCGATCCCGACGCCATGCTGCTTCGCCAGCTCGACGGTGCGGGACATGATGTTGGGGTCACCGGCGTGGAAGCCGGTGGCAATGTTGGCGCTGCTGATCAGGGGCATCAGCTGGGCATCCACACCATCGCCGATGGTCCAGGGCCCGAAACCCTCGCCCAGGTCCGAATTGAGGTCGACCTCGATCATCCGCTGCTCTCCTCGTGCGCTCGACTATCGATGGCGAGACGTTAAGAGCGGGGGCGAGGCATTGGGAAGATCTATTATTCGATACACTGATATCTGAAAAATCGATACCCAAGGGCGTTCCCATGTCATTCACCCTCCGCCAGGTGCGCTACTTCATCGCCACCGCCGAAGTCGGGCAGATATCCCAGGCGGCGATCCACCTGAACATCTCGCAGTCGGCCGTCACCAGTGCCATCCAGGAGCTGGAGAGCCTGCTCGGCGTCAGCCTGTTCATCCGTTCCCCCCAGGGCATGACCCTCACCGACAGCGGCCGACACTTCCTCAACCACGCCTACTCGATCCAGCGCAGCGTGGAGGACGCCCTGAAGAGCCCGCTGCCAGACACCAGCCTCGAAGGCAGCCTGAAGGTGGCCGCCAGCTACACGGTGATGGGCTACTTCCTGCCCTACCACCTGCAGCGTATGGCGCAGTGGTACCCGGGCATCCGGCTCGACCTCCACGAGCAGGAGCGCCAGGCCATCGAGCGCGGCCTGCTGGACGGCTCGCTGGACATGGCGGTGGTGCTGACCGCCAACCTGCGTCACCCGGACATCGCCGCCGAGACCCTGTTCAGCTCCGAACGGCGCCTGTGGCTGCCGAACCGCCACCCGCTCAGCGAACGGGTCTCCGTCGGGCTCGCCGACGTGGCCCCCGAGCCCTTCATCCTGCTGACCGTGGACGAGGCGGACCAGACCGCCCTGCGCTACTGGGAAGCCACCGAATTCCGCCCCAACGTGATCCTCCGCACCAGCTCGGTGGAAGCGGTTCGCAGCATGGTGGCCAACGGCTCGGGCGTCGCCATCCTGTCCGACTTGGTCTACCGCCCCTGGTCCCTGGAGGGGCGGCGCATCGAAACCCTGTCGCTGACCGACGCGGTGCCCTCGATGAGCGTCGGGCTCGCCTGGCGCCGGGACCGCGTCTTCAATGAACCGATGCAGGCATTCCGCGAGTACTTCCGGCATTCCTTCCTGGCGCCGCAGGTGAACAGCCCGCGACGCTGAACCCCCGTCGCCGCCGCGAATCCAATGGCCGAATCCCCCACGCAAGGATCCACCATGGGCACAGAAGGTTTCTTCGGTTGGCTCGGCGAGGCGCTGGGCCGCGCCATCCGCTTCATCGTCGACCTGCTCTCCGGGTTGCTCGGCGGCATCTGGTCGGCAATGGACGACTTCTTCCACGGCCTGGCACGGGCCATCGGAATGGATACCTCGCTGTTCAGCTTCGTCGTGCTGTTCATCGGACTGATGCTGCTGGTGTCCGGCATCCGCGCCCTGGCGAGGAAGGGCATCATCAGCGGCCTCATCCTCACCCTGCTCGGCCTGGTGGTGATGAGCTGGCTCATCCACTGACCCCACAGGACTACCATGGACGGACTCCTCCACCGGCTTCGCCGCCTGGCGCGCAGCCAGGCCCGCTGCCAGCTGTGCCTGGCCACCCTGGAGGGCGATGACGTCCACCCCATCTGCCCCGGCTGCCTGCTCGACCTGCCCTGGCTGGCCGGCCATTGCCGCCAGTGCGCCCTGCCCCTGCCGGCCGACGGGCTGCTCTGCGGCGAATGCCAGCGGCGGCCACCGGCCTTCGACAGCGCCTGCATGCCCTGGCGCTACGGCTTCCCCCTCGACGCCCTGGTCACCCGTTTCAAGCACCGTGCCGACTGGCCTGCCGGGCGCCTGCTGGCGGAGCTGTTCGCCGACCACCTGCGGCACACCCGGCAAGCGCTGCCGGACCTGCTGCTGCCGGTGCCCCTGGCACGGGCACGCCAGCGGGCGCGGGGTTTCAACCAGGCGCAGATGCTCGCCTACTGGCTCGGCCGCTCGCTGCGCCTGAAGGTGGAGGCCGGCTGGCTGCTGCGCCCCCAGGACACCCCGGCCCAGCAAGGGCTGGATGCCGCCACCCGGCGACGCAACCTGCGCCGGGCCTTCGCCCTGGCACCCCGCGCGCGCCCCGCCGGGCTGCACCTGGCCCTGGTGGACGACGTGCTGACCACCGGCACCACCGCCCACGCCCTCGCCAGCCTGCTCAAGCGCGCCGGCGCCGCACGGGTGGACGTCTACTGCCTGGCCCGCACGCCCAAGCCGGGCAGCGTGCCCTGACGGGCGCTTGACGACCGCGCCCCGCTCACTCAGCCTGCGCGCCATGTCCATCGGGCCCCGACCACCATGAGCCAGCTGATCCCCCTCACCCAGCAACTGACCCGCCGCCCCCAGCGCATGGCGCTGCTGGAGCAGATCGCCATCCAGGGCTCCATCACCCGCGCCGCCAAGGCCGCCGGCCTCAGCTACAAGGCCGCCTGGGATGCCATCGACGAGCTCAACAACCTCGCCGAAAAGCCGCTGGTGGAGCGCAGCGTGGGGGGCAAGGGCGGCGGCGGCGCGCGCCTGTCCGCCGAGGGTGAGCGTCTGCTGGCGCTGTTCAAGCGCCTGGAAAGCCTGCAGGCACGCCTGGTGGAAAGCGCCGAGCACGAACAGGATCTGGAGCGCCTGGGGCGCCTGATGCTGCGCACCAGTGCGCGCAACCAGCTCAGCGGCAAGGTGGTCGGCCTGCAGGCCCATGGCCGCAACGACCTGGTGGAGATGGAACTGCCCGGTGGCGCCCGGCTGAAGGCGCAGATCACACACGACAGCACCGAGAAGCTGGAGCTGGCACTGGGCGTCAGCGTGGTCGCGCTGATGAAGGCCGGCTGGCTGGAAGTGCGCCCGCTGCACGCGCCCGCGGATGCCCACCTGAACGCCCTGGAGGGCCGGATCGAGGCCATCGTCCCCGACGCGGAAGGCCCCAGCGAGGTGCGCATTGCCCTGGGCAGCGGCCAGACCCTCTGCGCCCTGGCCGAACCGGCCCGCCTCGCCGACGACGGCCTGCAGCCCGGCCAGCTGGCGCGGGTGCTGTTCGACCCCGGCCAGGTGCTGCTGGGCACGGCACTCTAGCCCGGCGGTTTCGGCAGGCCGGCGCGCGACCCGCTAGACTGTGCGCCCATCCGCTGGAGCCGCCCCATGTCCCATCCCTTTGACGCCCTCACCCCCGACCTGGTCCTGGATGCCGTGGAGAGCCTGGGCTACCTCAGCGATGCCCGGGTACTGGCGCTGAACAGCTACGAGAACCGCGTGTACCAGGTGGGAATCGAGGACAGCGCGCCCCTCATCGCCAAGTTCTACCGGCCCGAGCGCTGGACCGACGCCGCGATTCGCGAGGAGCACGCTTTCACCCTGGAGTTGGAGGAACACGAAGTGCCGGTGGTGGCGCCCCTGCGCTGCGAGGGCGAGACGCTGTTCGAGCACGCCGGCTTCCGCTTCGCCCTGTTCCCCCGTCGCGGCGGCCGCGCCCCGGAGCCGGGCAACCTCGACCAGCTCTACCGCCTCGGCCAGTTGCTCGGCCGCCTGCACGCCGTGGGCGCGACCCGGCCGTTCCAGCATCGCGAGCAGCTGGCTGTGGACAACTTCGGCCACGCCTCGCTGCAGACGCTGCTGGAAGGTGGCTTCATCCCCAAAGGCCTGCTGCCGGCCTACGAATCGGTGGCCCGCGACCTGCTGAAGCGCCTCGACAAACTGTTCGCCGAGGTGCGCTACAGCCCCATCCGCCTGCATGGCGACTGCCACCCGGGCAACCTGTTGTGCCGCGACGAGGCGTTCCACGTCGTCGACCTGGACGACTGCCGCATGGGCCCCGCCGTGCAGGACCTGTGGATGATGCTGGCCGGCGAACGCCAGGAGCGGCTGGGGCAGCTCTCCGAGCTGATGGACGGCTACCAGGAGTTCCACGACTTCGACCCCCGCGAGCTGCCGCTGATCGAAGGCCTGCGGGCCCTGCGCCTGATGCACCACAGCGCCTGGATCGCCCGCCGCTGGGACGACCCGGCCTTCCCCATGCATTTCTCCTGGTTCGGCAGCGAACGCTACTGGGGCGACCAGGTGCTCACCCTGCGCGAGCAACTGGCGGCCCTGGACGAGGAGCCGCTCAGGCTGTTCTGAGGGGGCTCACTCGTCCTCGTCGAAGACGAAGGCGTAGCCGTCCTCCATCAATTGTTCGAGGTAGCGTTCGAAGCTCGGCGCGATCACCGCGTAGGAATCGGGGTCGTGCAGGAAGCGCACGACCTGCCCCACCGCACCGCCCGGCGCCGGGTCGAAGTCCAGGTACAGCAACGAGGTGCCGCCATTGTTCATGCAGTGGGAAAAGCACAGGCGGCGATCCATCGGCAGCGCCGGGTCGATGCCGGCGCCGATCAGCTCCGGAAACTCGTCCAGGTAGCCGTCGTAGACCTGGAGGATGCTGTCGGTACGGCGACGCTCGGCGAGCATCTGCTCCACCGAGAGCAGGTAATAGGGGTACTCGAACACGTCCGAGCCGAGAATCAGCTCCTGCAGCATGACCCCGCCGTGGTCCTGCCAGTAGGTGCCGTTGATGCGTCGGAGCAGCGCCAGCAGGCTGTCGGGCACCTGGGGATAGGCGGCACGCAGCGCCTCCAGCTGGGCGGGCGTGGCCCCCAGGGCCTGGCCCAGGCGCTGACGGGACTCGGGGGGCAGGGCCTGCTCCAGGCCTTGCAGGTAGCGTTCGACGACGGTCATGGCGCACTCCTTGGGAAACCGGCGTGCAGTGTGCCAGCCGCCGGGCGGCATTGCCGCGACCGCCCTCCCACGGCACTGCGGAACCCCGTGCCGACCGCAACGTCACAGACAAGCGCCGGTACGCGCCCTAAAATGGCGCGCTTCCCTCAACCTGCCCGACCAAGGACGCCTGATGGCCACCGCCAATCCCCGCCGGGGCTATGCCCTGGGCCTGACTGCCTATGTCATCTGGGGACTCTTCCCGATCTACTTCAAGCTGCTCGAGCGCATTCCCGCCCTGGAGATCATCACCCACCGGGCCATCTGGTCCGCCCTGTTCGGCGCCTTGCTGCTGGCGGTGTGGAAGCACCCGGGCTGGTGGCGGGAGCTGCGCGAGAACCCGCGTCGCTTCGCCATCCTCGGCGCCAGCGGGTTGCTGATCGCCAGCAACTGGCTGGTCTACGTCTGGGCGGTGAACAACGGCCGGATGCTGGAAGCGAGCCTGGGCTACTACATCAACCCGCTGGTGAACGTGCTGCTGGGCATGCTCCTGCTCGGCGAGCGCCTGCGCCGCCTGCAGTGGCTGGCGGTGGGCCTGGCGGCCGTGGGCGTGGCCCAGCAGATCTGGCAGGTGGGTGCGCTGCCCTGGGTGTCGCTGACCCTGGCGCTGACCTTCGGTTTCTATGGGCTGATCCGCAAGCAGGCGCCGGTGGCTGCGCTGCCGGGCCTGGTGGTCGAGACCTGGCTGCTGCTGCCCCTGGCCCTGGGCTGGCTCTTGCTGCACCCGGAGGCCAGCACCGGCCAGGCGGGGTTCTGGAGCGACCCGCAGGCCCTCTGGCTGGTGGCTGCCGGCCCGGTGACCCTGGTGCCGCTGGTGTGCTTCAACGCCGCTGCCCGCCACCTGCCGTACACCACCCTGGGCTTCCTGCAGTACCTGGCGCCGACCCTGGTGATGCTGCAGGCGATCTTCCTGTTCGGCGAGCACTTCGACCCGAACAAGCTGGTGGCCTTCTGCTGCATCTGGGCCGGCCTGGCGATCTACAGCGTCGACGCCTGGATGACGCTGCGCCGCAACCAGGGTTGAGCAATAAGTGAACGATGGGCTGCACGCCGCTGCTGGCGAGGGCTGCAGCCGTCGATCCCGAGCTTATCCACAGGCCCGTCCACGGCGGATGTGCACAAGCCCGGCGAGCTGATCAGTTTCCGACCAGCCGCCTGCAGTCCACGCCTGGCAAGGCCTGCGGCGGAGCATCCCCAACTTGTCCACAGGCTTGCCCCGGTTTTCCGTGGGTAAGCCTCAAGCGTCGGCGTTGAGCGTCAGCTCCACCATCAGGTCATCGGCCAGGGTTTCCAACTGCGCCTGCAGGTCATCCAGCGACAGCGCCAGGGGCACGGCCAGGGTGGCCTCGGCGCGGAACAGCGGCTCGCTGCTCATGGGCGCCGGCACCACCTCGGTCTGCAACTGCTCCAGGTTGACCCCGTGGCGGGACAGCAGGTGGGTGATGTCACGGACGATGCCGGGGCGGTCGTTGCCCACCAGCTCCAGGTGGATGGTCTGCCAGCCGCTGGCCGGCTCGGTGCCACTGTCTGCCAGCATCACGCGGATGCCGTGCGTCTCCAGCCCCTGCAGGCCCGCCACCAGCTTGCCCTGGCCCTCGGCGGGCACGGCCACCCGCAGGATGCCGGCGAACTGCCCGGCCATCCGCGCCATGCGGCTTTCCAGCCAGTTGCCGCCGTGGGTGGCGATGCACTGGGCGATGCGCTCCACCAGCCCGGGCTGGTCGGCGGCGATCACGGTGAGTACGAGATGGTGCATGTCAGTCTCCTTGGTGCGGGGTCGCTCAGCGGCGATCCAGGCTCAGCCAGTAGGTCAGGTACACCTCGTCCCGCACGTAGCCGAGCCGCTCGTAGAGCGCCTGCCCGGCCAGGTTGGTCCGCGCGGTTTCCAGCTGCAGGCCACAGGCGCCGGTGGCCTCGCCATGGGCGCGGGCGGCGTTCATCAGCCGTTCGCCCACCCCCAGGCGGCGCGCCGACGGGGCAACGAACAGGTCACTGAGCAACCAGGCCGGTGCCAACGCCAGGGAGGACATGAAGGGATAGAGCTGGACGAACCCCAGGGCATGCCCGGATTCGTCGCGGTCGATGAGGATCACCGAATCGCCGCGTTCCAGGCGCTCGCCGAGGAAGTGGCGGATCTCCTGCAGCGGGCGGGGCACCCGGTAGAAGTCCAGGTAGCCACTGAACAACTGGCTCAGCTCATCCAGGTCAGCGGCGGTCGCAGCGCGTACCGTCATGGTGGGGCTCCTTTTTTGTAGTGGGGGCAGTATAGAAAAGAGCTGAAGGTAGTGGCTGATGACGCTGTCAGATGCTGCGACGCCGGGTCGCAGCGCCGCGAAAATCGTGATCGTGTACGGTTTGAAGATTTATCTGGAACAATCTATCGGTTTTTTGAGAACATTCTTGCCCCGCAGTGACCGTAAGTGGTTTTTCGGTCGCATAGCGACGCCCGACCCTGTTTTTTGTGACGGGTTCATGTAGTATGCCGCGGCTCGGACTACAAGCTTTCAGGCACGGTCCAGAGCGGATATTGAGCAGAGTGAGGCAAGCAATGACTGAGCGCGTTCAAGTCGGTGGCCTGCAGGTCGCCAAAGTCCTGTTCGACTTCGTGAACAACGAAGCCATCCCCGGAACCGGCATCGCTGCCGACGCGTTCTGGGCCGGTGCGGAGAAGGTCATCAACGACCTCGCGCCGAAGAACAAAGCCCTGCTCGCCAAACGCGACGAACTGCAGGCCAAGATCGACGCCTGGCACCAGGCCCGTGCCGGCCAGGCCCATGACGCCGTGGCCTACAAGGCCTTCCTGCAGGAAATCGGCTACCTGCTGCCCGAACCGGCCGACTTCCAGGCCAGCACCCAGAACGTCGATGAAGAAATCGCCCGCATGGCCGGCCCGCAGCTGGTGGTGCCGGTGATGAACGCCCGCTTCGCCCTGAACGCCGCCAACGCCCGCTGGGGCTCGCTGTACGACGCGCTCTACGGCACCGACGTGATCAGCGAAGCCAACGGCGCCGAGAAGGGCAAGGGCTACAACAAGGTCCGGGGTGACCTGGTCATCGCCTACGCCCGCGCCTTCCTCGACGAAGCCGCGCCGCTGGAGTCCGGCTCCCACGTCGACGCCACCGCCTACACCGTCAAGAACGGCCAGCTCGCCGTGAGCCTGAAGAACGGCAGCGAGACCGGCCTGAAGAACGCCGCGCAGTTCATCGCCTTCCAGGGTGACGCTGCCAAGCCCGCCGCCGTGCTGCTCAAGCACAACGGCCTGCACTTCGAGATCCAGATCGACCCCACCAGCCCCATCGGCCAGACCGATGCCGCTGGCGTCAAGGACGTGCTGATGGAAGCCGCCCTGACCACCATCATGGACTGCGAGGACTCCGTCGCCGCCGTCGACGCCGACGACAAGACCGTCGTCTACCGCAACTGGCTGGGCCTGATGAAAGGCGACCTCGCCGAGGAAGTCAGCAAGGGCGGCCAGACCTTCACCCGCACCATGAACCCCGACCGCGTCTACACCAAGGCCGACGGTTCCGAGCTGACCCTGCACGGCCGCAGCCTGCTGTTCGTGCGCAACGTCGGCCACCTGATGACCAACCCGGCCATCCTCGACGCCGCCGGCAACGAAGTGCCCGAGGGCATCCAGGACGCGCTGTTCACCAGCCTCATCGCCCTGCACAACCTCAACGGCAACACCAGCCGCAAGAACACCCGCACCGGCTCGGTCTATATCGTCAAGCCGAAGATGCACGGTCCGGAGGAAGTCGCCTTCGCCACCGAGATCTTCAGCCGCGTCGAAGACGTGCTGGGCATGCCGCGCAACACCCTCAAGGTCGGCATCATGGACGAGGAGCGCCGCACCACCGTCAACCTGAAGGCCTGCATCAAGGCCGCCGCCGAGCGCGTGGTGTTCATCAACACCGGCTTCCTCGACCGCACCGGTGACGAAATCCACACCTCCATGGAAGCCGGCGCCATGGTGCGCAAGGCCGCCATGAAGAGCGAGAAGTGGATCGGCTCCTACGAGAACAACAACGTCGACGTCGGCCTGGCCACCGGCCTGCAAGGCCGCGCGCAGATCGGCAAGGGCATGTGGGCCATGCCGGACCTGATGGCCGCGATGGTGGAGCAGAAGATCGGCCACCCGCTCTCCGGCGCCAACACCGCCTGGGTCCCCTCGCCCACCGCCGCTACCCTGCACGCGCTGCACTACCACAAGGTCGACGTGTTCGCCCGTCAGGCCGAGCTGGCCAAGCGCACCCCGGCCTCCGTGGACGACATCCTGACCATCCCCCTGGCCCCCAGCACCGACTGGACCGCCGAGGAGATCAAGAACGAAGTGGACAACAACGCCCAGGGCATCCTCGGCTACGTGGTCCGCTGGATCGACCAGGGCGTCGGCTGCTCCAAGGTGCCGGACATCAACGACGTCGGCCTGATGGAAGACCGCGCCACCCTGCGCATCTCCAGCCAGCTGCTGGCCAACTGGCTGCGCCACGGCGTGATCACCCGCGAGCAGGTCGAGGAAAGCCTCAAGCGCATGGCCGCCGTGGTGGACCGCCAGAACGCCAGCGACCCGCTCTACCGCCCGATGGCACCGAACTTCGACGACAACGTCGCCTTCCAGGCCGCCCTGGAACTGGTGGTCGAAGGCACCCGGCAGCCCAACGGCTACACCGAGCCGGTGCTGCACCGCCGTCGCCGCGAATACAAGGCCAAGAACGGCCTGTAAGCACAGCGCACCGCGTTGAAGAAACCGCCCTTCGGGGCGGTTTTTTTATGCACCCCACCTCCAACGCCGTCATGGGCTCGCGTAACGCCTGCGCACAGTTTTGTGTACAAAAAACCCAAAGCGCCCCGCGACTGGGCACGCCAAAACTGACTCGTAAGTCAATGATCGACAAGGAAAATTCAATCCATTCCCGGCAGCCCTCGCCACGCCTGGCGTGAGAGCACGCGCAGCACTCAGATGAGCGCCAACGCCCGGAAAGTGGCATGGAACTCGCAATTGCACACAACTCAAACAAACTGTGCATACAGGCCGAGCCGACCATGAACCCAACCCCCGCCCATGTCGCCGCTGCACCCGGTGCCGCCACCGCGCCCACCGCCGCCTCACCCCAGCAAGCCGCCCTCAGCCCCCGGCTCTACAGTGCCGACCTCGCCCCCACAAAGGCCGAGGGGCGCCGCTGGGGGCGCTACAGCCTCTTCGCACTGTGGACCAACGACGTCCACAACATCGCCAACTACTCCTTCGCCATCGGCCTGTTCGCCCTCGGCATGAGCGGCGCGCAGATCCTCGCCGCCTTCGCCCTCGGTGCCCTGCTCATCTACGGCCTGATGAACCTCTCCGGCTACATGGGCCAGAAGACCGGCCTGCCCTACCCGGTGATGTGCCGCATCGCCTTCGGCATCCACGGTGCCCAGTTGCCGGCGCTGATCCGCGCAGTGATTGCCATCGCCTGGTTCGGCATCCAGACCTACCTCGCCTCGGTGGTGCTGCGGGTGCTGCTCACCGCCCTGGCGCCGGAGTTGCGGGCCTACGACCAGGACAGCCTGCTGGGCCTGTCCACCCTGGGCTGGCTGACCTTCCTCGGCATCTGGTGCGTGCAGCTGCTGATCTTCGCCTACGGCATGGAAATGGTGCGGCGCTACGAGTCCTTCGCCGGGCCGGTGATCCTGGTTACCGTCGCCGCACTGGCCAGCTGGATGTACGTCCGCGCCGGGCTGCGCATCAGTTGGTCCACCGGCCAGCAGGCCGAAGGCGCCGGCCTGTGGCTCAAGGTGTTCAGCGGCGCCGCGCTGTGGGTGAGCCTGTACGGCACCATGATCCTCAACTTCTGCGACTTCTCGCGGAACTGCCCGGACCGCCGCACCATCAGCCAGGGCAACTTCTGGGGCCTGCCGGTGAACATGCTGCTGTTCGGGCTGATCGCCGTGGTCCTCGCCGGGGCCCAGTTCAGCCTCGACGGCACGCTGATCCAGAGCCCCACCGACATCGTCGCCGCCATCCCCCACACCGGGCTGCTGGTGCTCGGCTGCCTGGCCTTCCTGATCGTCACCGTGGCGGTGAACATCATGGCCAACTTCGTCGCCCCGGCCTATGTGCTCACCAACCTGGCCCCGCGCGTGCTGAACTTCCGCCGCGCCGGCCTGCTGGCCGCCACCCTCGCCGTGGTGATCCTGCCCTGGCACCTCTACAACAGCCCCGGCGTGATCCTCTACTTCCTCGGCGGCCTGGGCGCCCTGCTCGGCCCGCTGTACGGCATCATCGTCGCCGACTACTACCTGGTGCGCCGGGGCCGGGTGAACCTGCCGGAGCTGTACTCGGAGGCCCCCGAGGCGGCCTACCACTACCACCGCGGCATCAACCTGCGGGCCCTGGCCGCCTTCGCCCCCTCGGCGCTGATCGCCATCGTCCTCGCGCTGCTGCCGGCCTTCGAGAGCCTGTCGCACTTCTCCTGGTTCTTCGGCGCCGGGCTGGCGGCACTGATCCACGTCGCGCTCGCCGATCGCCGGCAGCCGTTCGTGGAGGTTTCGGGGGAATCCATCGCGGTGGACAGCGTCCACCACTGAACGAAGAACGCCTGGGCCGCTCGGATCAGGCGCTCTTCAGGGCGAGGCAGGTTTCGACGGCCGCTTCTTTCGGCCTGGGCCGCCTCCGGACGACCTTCGGCTCCGGCGGCGTCCCCAGCTCATTGCGCGCCAGGGTGGTCAGGTGGGCCAGGTCGGGCGGCCCCAGCAGGAAGTCCAGCACCTTCAGGTGCAAGGCCTCCACCGCATCCTGCACCGTCGCATCGCCCGCCATCATCACCACCGGCAGGCTGGCGCGGGCCGACTGGCGCACCTGGCGCACCAGCTCCAGGCCGCTGCCGTCCGGCAGGTGCAGGGCGCACACCAGCAACCCGATGGAAGAACGCGAGGCCAGCAGCTCCAGCGCCTCGGCACGGCCGGGCGCGTGCAGGCAGCGCAAGCCGAGCCCCTGCAGCGCAGCGGCCAGCCGTGGATACAGCGCATCGTCGCCGTCCACCAGCAGCACCGACGCCTGGTGCGGGCCGCGCACCAGTTCGTCCAGCGCGAGCAGTTCTTCTTCACTGAGCAGATCGCCGTAACTCATCGCGTCACCTATGCCCGACTCCCGGCCCGCCCACCTCATGGACGGCCAACTAGGGTGGGATAACGCCGCTTCGGCGGAGTTCCCTTGGCCCGCCGGACGGTCGCCGCCCCTTCCTATACTTACGTCCAATGGGCAGCCCCGGCCCCCAGCCACGACCATGCCGGGACAACAAGAGACACGCGGAAGCACGGCATGAGCACGACAGGCAACGCCTTCGAGCAGGCGGGCAAGCTCGCGGTGATGCAGAACGTCCACGGCACCATGGAGTTCCTGCAGAAGTTCCCACCCTTCAACCAGATGGAAAGCGCCCACCTGGCCTTCCTGGTGGAGCACTGCCTGCTGCGCTTCTATGCGCGCGGCGACTCCATCATCAAGCCCGGCGACGGGCCGGTGGAGCACTTCTACATCGTCAAGCAGGGCCGGGTGGTGGGCGAGCGCCCGCATTCGGCCAAGCGCGGCACCGAAACCACCTTCGAGATCGCCACCGGCGAGTGCTTCCCCCTCGCCGCCCTGCTGGGCGAACGCGCCACCCGCACCGAGCACCTGGCCGGCGAAGACACCTTCTGCCTGCTGCTGGACAAGGCCGGCTTCGTCAAGCTGTTCGCCCTCTCCAACCCCTTCCGCGACTTCGCCCTGCGCGGCGTCAGCAGCCTGCTGGACCAGGTCAACCAGCAGGTCCAGCTGCGTGCAGTGGAGACCCTCGGCGCCCAGTATTCCCTCGACACCCGCCTGGCGGAGCTGGCCGTGCGCCAGCCGGTGGCCTGCCCGCCGCACATGCCCCTGCGCGAAGCGGTGCGGCTGATGCACGAGAGCCAGGTGGGCAGCATCGTCATCGTCCAGGGCGACGAGCGCCCGGTGGGCATCTTCACCCTGCGCGACCTGCGCCGGGTGATCGCCGACGCCTGCGCCGACCTCGACCAGCCCATCGCCGAGCTGATGACCCAGCAACCCTTCCACCTGCCGCCCGGCGCCAGCGCCTTCGACGCCGCCATCGCCATGACCGAGCGCCACATCGCCCACGTCTGCGTGGTGGAGGACGGCCGCCTGCAGGGCGTGGTCTCCGAGCGCGACCTGTTCTCCCTGCAGCGGGTCGACCTGGTGCACCTGGCCCGCACCATCCGCCACGCCGGTCGCGTCGAGACCCTCGCCGCCCTGCGCGCCGACATCCGCCGCCTGGTGGACAGCATGCTCGCCCACGGCGCCAGCTCCACCCAGATCACCCACATCATCACCCTGCTCAACGACCACACCGTGTGCCGGGTGATCGAACTGACCCTGGAAGAGATGGGCGACCCCGGCGTGCCCTTCACCTGGCTCTGCTTCGGCAGCGAAGGGCGCCGCGAACAGACCCTGCACACCGACCAGGACAACGGCATCCTCTTCGAAGCCGCCGACGACGCCGAGGCCGCCCTGTTGCGCGGGCGCCTGCTGCCGCTGGCCGAACGCATCAACCAGGCCCTCGCCACCTGCGGCTTCGAGCTGTGCAAGGGGCGGATCATGGCCGGCAACCCCGAGCTGTGCCTGTCGCGCAACGAATGGCGCCGGCGCTTCACCGGCTTCATCCGCGAGGCCACCCCCGAGAACCTCCTGGCCTCCAGCATCTACTTCGACCTGCGCGCCGTCTGGGGCGAGCACGACGGCTGCGACCAGCTGCGCCGCGAGATGCTCGCGCAGGTCGCCGACAACAGCCTGTTCCAGCGCATGATGGCCGAGAACGCCCTGCGCCAGCGCCCGCCGGTAGGCCGCTTCCGCGACTTCGTGGTGGCCCGCAAGGGCGCCGAGAAAGACACCCTCGACCTCAAGGTCCAGGGCCTCACCCCCTTCGTCGACGGCGCCCGCCTGCTGGCCCTGGCCAACGGCATCGAGAGCGGCAACACCCTCGACCGCCTGCGCCAGCTGGTGCAGCGCGAAGTGATCGACGCCCAGGACGGCGCCGCCTTCGAAGAGGCCTACCACTTCATCCAGCAGACCCGCATGCAGCAGCACCAGCAACAGGCCCGCCAGGGGCTCCCGCTGTCCAACCACCTCAACCCCGACAGCCTCAACCACCTGGACCGGCGCATCCTTCGCGAATCCTTCCGCCAGGCCCAGCGCCTGCAGGCCAGCCTGGCGTTGCGCTACCAGCTATGAATGCCTTCTCCTGGTTCACCCGGCGCCAGCGCCCGGCCCTGACAGACGACCAGCAGCAGCGTCGCGACGCCCTGCCCGCGCCCCAGGCGCTGGACGACCGGCCCCTGGCCGAGCAGCGCTTCGTGGTGCTAGACCTGGAGACCAGCGGCCTGGACATGAGCCGCGACCTGGTGCTGTCCATCGGCGCGGTGAGCATCGAGGCCGGCGCCATTCCCCTCGGACGGGGCTTCGAAGCGACCCTGTACCGGAACGCCGCCACCTCCCCCGCCGTGCTCATCCACGGCATCGCCCCCAGCGTCTCCGCCGCCGGCCTGGCGCCGGCCGAAGCCCTGCTGGACTTCATGGACTACCTGGGCGACAGCCCGGTGCTGGCCTTCCACGCCCCCTTCGACCAGCGCATGCTCGCCCGCGCCCTGCGCCAGGACCTGGGCCTGCGCCTGCGCCACCCGTTCCTCGACATCGCCGAACTGGCCCCCCTGCTCTGCCCCGACGCCGGCATCCGCAACGGCGGGCTGGACCAGTGGGCCGAGCATTTCGGCCTGCAGGTGCAGCAACGCCATCACGCCAGCGCCGATGCCCTGGCCACCGCCGAGATGGCCCTGATCCTCTTCGCCCACGCCCGCCGCCAGGGGCTGGACAGCCCCGCCGCACTGTCCGCCGCCCTCGCCCGGCAGCAACGCCGCCAGCAGCAACCCGGGTTCTGACCGGCCGACGGCCTGCAATTGCGGCACTTCGCCGCCATCGGCATAATTGCGAATCATTCTCGCTCATGATTCGTACTCAGCCGGAGGTGGCCGTGTCGTCGGTGGACCCCACAAACCAGGAACTGGCCGGTGCCCTGTACCGTGACCACCGCGCCTGGCTGCTCGGCTGGCTGCGCCGCAGCCTGGACAACCACCACCGTGCCGAAGACCTCAGCCAGGACACCTTCGTCCGCCTGCTGGGCAAAACCGACCTCGGCCAGGTGCGTGAACCCCGCGCCCTGCTCACCACCATCGCCCGTGGCCTGCTGGTGGACCACTTCCGCCGCAGTGCCCTGGAGCAGGCCTACCTGGAAGCCCTGGAACACCTGCCCGAACCCACCCAGCCGAGCCTGGAGGAACAGGCGCTGATGCTCGAATCCCTGCGCGAGATCGACCGCCTGCTCGGCAGCCTCTCGGCCAAGGCCCGCGCCGCCTTCCTCTACAACCGCCTGGACGGCCTCGGCCACGCCGAGATCGCCCAGCGCCTGGGCGTCTCCGTGCCCCGCGTGCGCCAATACCTCGCCCAGGGCCTGCGCCAGTGCTACATCGCCCTCTACGGAGCGCCGCAATGAACCCGGCGCCGGTGTCCGCCCGCGTGCTGGACGAAGCCATCCACTGGCAGCTGTGCCTCGGCTCCGGCGAAGCCAGCGCCCAGGAACGGGCCGAATTCAACCTCTGGCACGCCGCCAGCCCCGAGCACGCCCTCGCCTGGTCGCGGCTCAACGGCCTGGATGCGCACCTGGGCGCCGCCAGCAGCGCACCGGCCCGCCATGCCCTGCTGGAGGCTCCGCGCCGCCGCCTGCGCAGCAGCGGCAGCGTGCTCGGCCTGTGCCTGGCCGGCGTGCTCGGGATGCTCCTCGCCCAGCAGCACCGCCCGCTGGGGGACTGGCTGGCCGACGAAATGACCGCTAGCGGCGAGCAGCGCCAGCTGCAACTGCCGGACCACAGCCAGGTGCGCCTGAACAGCCGCAGCGCCCTCGACATCCAGTTCGACGGCCCCCAGCGCAGGCTCTACCTGCGCAGCGGCGAGATCCTCGTCGAAACCGCCCACGGCGACCCGCGCCCCTTCGTGGTCGCCACTGAACAGGGCGAACTGCGCGCCCTCGGCACCCGCTTCCTGGTGCGCCGCGAAGGCCAGGCCACCCGCCTGGTCGTGCTGCGCTCCGCCGTCGCCGCACACCCCGCGCAGGCCGAGGACGAACGCATCATCGGCGAAGGCCAGCAGGTGCTGATGCAGGCCGACGCCCTGGGCCGCAGCGAGGCCGCCCCGGTAGGCGCCGACGCCTGGAGCCGCGGCATGCTGGTCGTCGACAACGTCCGCCTGGCGGATCTGCTGGAGCAGCTCGGCCAGTACCGCCGTGGCTACCTCGGGGTCGACCCGGCGGTGGCCGACCTGCGCATCAGCGGCAGCTTCCCCCTCGGCGACACCGACCAGGCCCTGGCCGCGCTGCCGCCCAGCCTGCCGGTGCGCATGCAT
>NZ_JYFT01000013.1:0-94519 GCF_000931385.1 Pseudomonas sp. FeS53a | reverse complement strand
ACCACCATGACCTCACTGGAAAACCCCTCCGCCCCCGAGTCCCGCAACGAACTGGTCTACGGCCTGGAGGACAAGCCGCGCCCGCTGGCGGCCATCCTGGCAGCCCTGCAGCACCTGCTGGCGATCATCGTCCCCATCGTCACCCCCGGCCTGCTGATCTGCCAGGCGCTGGGCGTGTCGGCCCGCGACACCAACCTCATCGTCTCCATGTCCCTGGTGGTCTCCGGCATCGCCACCTACGTGCAGTGCCGCCGCTTCGGCCCCTTCGGTGCCGGGCTGCTGATCGTCCAGGGCACCAGCTTCAACTTCGTCGGCCCGCTGATCGCCGGCGGCGCGCTGATGGTCAAGCAGGGCACCCCGGTGGAAGCGGTGATGGCGGCGATCTTCGGCGTGGTCATGGCCGGCGCCTTCATCGAGATGGGCGTGTCGCGCATCCTGCCGTTCATCAAGCGCCTGATCAGCCCGCTGGTGACCGGCATCGTGGTGCTGATGATCGGCCTCACCCTGATCAAGGTCGGCCTCATCAGCATGGGCGGCGGCTTCGGCGCCATGGCCAACGGCACCTTCGCCAACGGCGAGAACCTGCTGCTCTCCGGCACCGTGCTGGCGGTGATCCTGGTGCTCAACCGCATCCCGGTGGTGTGGATGCGCAGCTGCGCCATCGTCATCGCCCTGCTGGTGGGCTACGCCCTGGCCGGCGCCCTGGGCCGCCTGGACTTCAGCGGCATGCACGAGGCGCCGCTGATCCAAGTGCCGACCCCGCTGCATTTCGGCCTGGGCTTCTCCTGGTCGCTGTTCGTGCCGATGCTGGTCATCTACCTGGTGACCTCCCTGGAAGCCATCGGCGACGTCACCGCCACCAGCAAGGTCTCCCGCCAACCGGTAGAAGGCCCGCTGTGGATGCAAAGGATCAAGGGCGGCGTGCTGGTCAACGGCGCCAACTCCCTGCTGGCCGGCGTACTCAATACCTTCCCCAGCTCGGTATTCGCCCAGAACAACGGGGTGATCCAGCTCACCGGCATCGCCAGCCGCCACATCGGCGGCTGGATCGCCCTGATGCTGATCCTGCTGGGCCTGTTCCCGGCCGTGGCCGGCGTGCTCCAGGCCATGCCCGAACCGGTGCTCGGCGGCGCCGTGATGGTGATGTTCGGCGCCGTGGCCGCCTCGGGCATCAACATCCTCGCCGGCATCGAGCTGGACCGCCGCGCCCTGCTGATCATCGCCGTGTCCCTGGCCCTGGGCCTGGGCGTGTCCCAGGTGCCGGAGTTCCTCGCCCACATGCCGGCAGCGGTGCGCAACGTGCTGGAGTCCGGCGTGGCCACCGGCGGCCTGTGCGCCCTGGTGCTGAACTGGTTCCTGCCGGAAACCCCGCGCTCCGCCGCGTGAGGCAGAATGGGCCTCGTTCCCCCACGAGGCCCCTTCCATGACCCTGCGCATCGGCCTGATCGCCGACACCCACGGCCTGCTGAGGCCCCAGGCCCTGGCGGCCCTGGAAGGCTGCGACCACATCCTCCACGCCGGTGACATCGGCAAGCCCGAGATCCTCGACGCCCTGCGCCAGCTCGCGCCCCTCAGCGTGGTGCGCGGCAACAACGACACCCAGGACTGGGCCCAGGCCATTCCCCACGACCTCAGCCTGCAGTTGGGTGGGGTCCACCTCTACCTGGTCCACGACCAGGCCGACATCCCCGCCGACCTCGCCACGCGCGGCGTCGACGCCATCGTCACCGGCCACTCCCACAAGCCGCTGATCACCCAGCGCGACGGCATCCTCCACATCAACCCGGGCAGCGCCGGGSCCCGGCGCTTCAAGCTGCCGATAGCGGTGGGGTTGCTGCTGATCGAAGACGGACGAGTCCGCGCGGAACTGCGCGAGCTGGGCATCTGAACGGGGGAGCCCGGCCCGCCTAAAGGGCCGATCCGGGCATGGGGGGACGTCGTTTCTTACGTCCACCCGCGCTGTGCCAACCGGCTCAGCGCCGCTCCCACACCTGGAAGGCGTAGGCGGGGGTGGTGTCGCTGACGGGGTACTCGATGCTGGAAGCCAGGTGCCAGTCGGCAGCGGGCACCTCGGGGAAGAAGGCATCGCCTTCCGGCTCCAGCTCCACCTGGGTCAGGTACAGGCGGTCGCCATGGGCCAGGCCCTGGGCGTAGAGCTGGGCGCCGCCGATCAGCATCACTTCCTCGGCGTCCTCCTCGCGGGCCCACACCTCGGCGCGGGCCACGGCCTCTTCCAGGCTGGCGAACACCTCGGCGCCCTCCAGCTGCAGGCCGGCCTGGCGGCTGACCACCAGGTTCAGGCGCCCCGGCAGCGGGCGGCCCAGGGAGTCCCAGGTCTTGCGGCCCATGATGATGGGCTTGCCCAGGGTCAGGGCCTTGAAGTGCTTGAGGTCCGCCGGCAGGTGCCAGGGCAGTTGGTTGTCGCGGCCGATGACCCGGTTGCGGGCCTGGGCGGCGATGAGGGCGAGGGGGAGGGTCTTTTTCATGGCGGCGAGAATACCAGAGGCCATGGCCACCGCCAGCCGGCCTTTCCTTCTGTCGCCGCCAACGGTGTCACGCCCGGCAACACATGCCCGGGCGGCGCACGACAAACCGTCATCTATCCTGCCGCAGGCTTGCGCTTCCCTACCGCAAGGAGACGCCCCATGGCATCCACCCCGACCCTGCGGCATTGGCTGGCGGCCTGCAGCCTGACGTTGCCCCTCTGCACCTTCGCCGCACCGGACCCGGTGCAATCCGCCCTCGACTGGGCCACCCAGCAGCCCCAGGCCAGTCGCGCCCCGGCGCGCGCCGAGGGCCAGCCCCTGGTGATCGGCCATCGCGGCGCCAGCGGCTACGTGCCGGAGCACACCCTGGCGTCCTACGCCCTGGCCGCCCTGCAAGGCGCCGACTATGTTGAGCCGGACCTGGTGATGACCCGCGACGGCCACCTGGTGGCCCGCCACGACAACGAGCTGGGGCTGACCACCGACGTCAGCCGCCACCCCGAGTTCGCCGACCGCAAGCGCACCCAGAGCGTCGACGGCGTGCCGCTCACCGGCTGGTTCAGCGAGGATTTCACCCTGGCCGAGCTGAAGACCCTGCGCGCCATCGAGCGCATCCCCCAGGTGCGCCCCGGCAATGCGCGCCTGGACGGCGCCTTCGAGATCCCCACCCTGCAGGAGATCATCGACCTGGTGAAAAGCCTCCAGCTCAGCCAGCAGCGCCGCATCGGCCTGTACATCGAGACCAAGCACCCCACCCACTTCCAGCAGCTCGGCCTGGCCATGGAGAAGCCGCTGCTGCGCACCCTGCAACACAACGGCTACACCGACCGCCGCGCGCCGGTGTACATCCAGTCCTTCGAGGTGGACAACCTGCAGCGCATCGCCCGGCAGAGCAGCCTGCGCCTGGTGCAGCTGTACGGCAGCGGCCAGCCCTATGACCAGCAGGTGCTGGGCACCGGCCTGACCTATGCGCGGATGGCCAGCCCCGACGGCCTGCGCGCCGTCGCCCGCTACGCCGCCGGGGTCGGGCCGGAGAAGGGCTACATAATTCCCCGCGATGCCGCCGGCAACCTGGGCCAGCCCACCCGCTTCGTCGCCGACGCCCATGCGGCGGGCCTCAAGGTGCACCCCTACACCTTCCGCGCGGAGAACGCCTTCCTGCCCACCAACCTGCGCCAGGGCAGCGACCCGCAGGCACGGGGCGACATCCAGGCGGAGATCCGCGCCTTCCTCGACGCCGGCATCGACGGGCTGTTCATCGACCAGCCGGACCTGGCCGTGCAGGTCCGCGACGCGCGCGCGGCGCCGTAGTGCGCCCCCCGGCGGGCGGTCCACCGGCCGCCCGCTGCACCACCCCTGGCGTCAGCGGTTATGCTTCTGCCTCGTCCCATGGGAAGAGAAGCCGCGTGACCGACTCCGCGAACCCCACCCTCACCGATCTGCAACGCCTCTGGCTCACCGAAGCGATCCGCCTGCGCGAAGAGCACGCCGGCCCGCTGGAGGACAGCGAAGCCAACCGCCGCGCCAACGCCGGCGGGGGCGACCTCGCCCAGCGCATCCAGGCCCGTGCGCTGTTCCTCGCCCAGCGCGACGGCCAGCTCGGCGCCCTCGTCCACTGGCTGCAAGGCGCCCGCCTGGCGGCCTGGGCCCTGGTGCTGCTGGCCCTGGCCAGCGGCGCCACCCTGGCAGCAGCCGCCCTGGGCGACGGGCAGCGCCCGGTCAACGTGTTCTGGGCCCTGGGCGGGCTGCTCGGCCTGCACCTGCTGACCCTGCTGGGCTGGACCCTCGGCCTCCTGGCCGGCGGCCACGCCAGCGCCCTCGGCCGCCTGTGGTGGTGGCTGTGCGCACGCCTCTCGCGGGATGCCGCGGCCGCCCAGCTGGGTCCGGCGCTGCTGGTGATGCTGCAGCGCCGCCGCCTGACGCGCTGGGGCCTGGGCGTGCTGGTCCACGGTTTCTGGACGCTGGTGCTGGGCACCGCGCTGCTGACCCTGCTGGCCCTGCTTTCCACCCGCCGCTACGGCTTCGTCTGGGAAACCACGCTGCTCGGCAGCGACACCTTCGTCGCCCTCACCCAGGGCCTCGGCGCCCTGCCGGCGCTGCTCGGCTTCAGCCTGCCGGACAGCGACACCATCCGCGCCAGCAGCGACATGCTCGCCGACGCCGCGCCCCGCCAGGCCTGGTCCGGCTGGCTGCTGGGGGTCACCCTGGTCTACGGCCTGCTGCCGCGCCTGGGCCTGATGCTGCTGTGCCTGTGGCGCTGGAGCCGTGGGCGCGCCGGACTGGCGGTTGAGCCCGGCCTGCCCGGCTATGCCCTGCTGCGCGAACGCCTCAACCCGGCCAGCCAACGCCTGGGCGTGGTGGACGCCGACCCCGGCCCCCAAGGGCCGATGACCGAGGCCGCACTGCCCTTCGAAGGGGCGGGCGCCCTGCTGGTGGGGATCGAACTGGACGACAGCCGCCCCTGGCCGCCCGCGCTGCCCAAGGGCGTGGGCGACGCCGGGGTGCTGGACAGCCGCGAGCAGCGCCAGCGCCTGCTGGACCAGCTCAGCCGCTTCCCGCCCCAGCGCCTGGCGATCGCCTGCGACCCGCGCCGCTCGCCGGACCGGGGCACCCTGGCGCTGATCGGCGAACTGGCGCGCAGCACCGTCGAGGCACGGGTCTGGCTGCTGCCGGCGCCGGCCGGCGAGGCGCTGGACAGCCGGCGCCTGGAGGAATGGCACCAGGCCCTCGACCGCCAGGGCCTGCGCCACGCCGACAGCGCCCCCTTCCACTGGCTGGAGCATGGCCATGACTGAGCCCCTGCGCCTGGCCGTGGTCGGCCACACCAACGTCGGCAAGACCTCGCTGCTGCGCACCCTGCTGCGGGACCGCAGCTTCGGCGAGGTCTCCCACCGCCCCAGCACCACCCGCCATGTCGAGGGCGCGCGGCTGTCCGTCGACGGCCAGCCACTGCTGGAGCTGTACGACACCCCCGGCCTGGAGGACGCCATCGCCCTGCTGGACTACCTGGAGCGCCTGGATCGGCCCGGCGAGCGGCTGGACGGCCCGGCCCGCCTGGCGCGCTTCCTCGACAGCGCCGAGGCGCGCCAGCGTTTCGAGCAGGAAGCCAAGGTGCTGCGCCAGCTGATGGCCTCCGACGCCGGCCTGTACGTCATCGACGCCCGCGAGCCGGTGCTGGCCAAGTACCGCGACGAGCTGGCGGTGCTGGCCATGTGCGGCCGGCCGCTGCTGCCGGTGCTGAACTTCGTGGCCGGCCACGACCAGCGCGGCGAGCCCTGGCGCGAGGCCCTGGCCCGGCTGGGCCTGCACGCCCTGGTGCGCTTCGACAGCGTGGCGCCGCCGCTGGACGGCGAGCCGCGCCTCTACGACAGCCTGGCCCTGCTGCTGGAGCGGGGCCGCCCGCAACTGCAGCGGCTGGTGGACGACCAGCAGGCCCAGCGCCAGCTGCGCCGCCAGGCCGGTGAGCGCCTGGTGGCCGAGCTGCTGCTGGACGTGGCGGCCTGCCGCCGCAGCGTGGCCACCGAGGCCGATGCCCTGCAGGCTGCCACCGAGGCCTTGCGCCAGCAGGTGCGACAGCGCGAGCAGCGTTGCGTGGAAGCCCTGCTGCGGCTGTACGCCTTCAGCCGGGAGGATGCCGCCGCCAGCGACCTGCCGCTGCTGGACGGGCGCTGGGGTGATGACCTGTTCAACCCGGAAACCCTGCGCCAGCTCGGCGTGCGCCTGGGCAGCGGCGTGGCCGCAGGCGCGGCGGCCGGTGCCGGGGTGGACTTGCTGGTGGGCGGGCTGACCCTGGGGGCTGCGGCCGCCATCGGCGCACTGGCCGGCGGCGCCTGGCAGACGGTCGGGCATTACGGCCAGCGCCTGCTGGGCAAGCTGCGCGGGCACCGCGAGCTGACGGTGGACGACGGCATCCTGCGGCTCTTGGCGCTGCGCCAGATGGAACTGCTGCGGGCACTGGAGCTGCGCGGCCATGCGGCGTTCGAGGCGATCCGCGTGGACGCGCCGGCGGACGAGCAATGGCGCCAGGGCAAGCTGCCTGCCGCCCTGGGCAAGGCGCGGGCCCACCCGGAATGGTCCTCGTTGAACCCCGGCGCTGAGCTGGAGCAGGCCGAGCGCCAGGCCGAGCTGGAGCGCCTGGCAGCCGAACTGGCCGCTTAAGAACGTTGGCGTGGGCGGCTAGAGGCCCGGGGCCTCGATGAGAACGCGATCGTCCCGGCAGGCATTGCGGTCACCGGGGCGGCGCTCGGCGAACTGGCCGTCCATCACCCCTACCAGGCTTTCGGCGGGTTTGAGCGCGCGGGGCAGGCTCACCCGCACCTCCTGCAGATAGCCACCCCGGGTGCACACCAGCAGGAAGTTGTTGCCGGCCCGGGGGTTACCGAACTCCTCACTGACCTTCTGGTAGAACGCCGCCTGGGAGATGGCGCCGCCGACGTTGCTGGCGATGTACTGCCCGGCACGGGTGGCATCCAGCTGGCGCACCAGCTCGGCGGCGCGGCGGAAGTAGGCGTTGGCGTCCATGTCGGTTTGGCAGGTGCCGTGCTTCTCCCACTGGTAGCGGCTGAAGTCGTCGCCGTAGCCGACGTTGGGCATCCACGGCCGCAGGGTCGCGCGGGTGCTTTCGTCCAGCACCAGCGCCGGCCCTGCGCAGTGCCCGTAGCGGGTGCCGCAGGCCTGGCGGTTGGGCCAGAGGCCGTGGAGGGTGAGGTGGTTCAGTTGCAGGTCACCGCCGGCCAGGGCGTCGCACTCCGGCTTGCGCCCCTTGTAGGCGACGTGCTCGCAGAAGCCGGGCTGCCAGGTGGCGGCAAGGACGTAGCCGTCGTGCTGGCCCGGCACGTTGCAGGCCTCGCCCTGGGCGGCACTCCCGGTGCCCTGGCGGGCGCCAAGGCTGAGGTCTTCCACCTGGCCACAGCCGACCGGCACCCAGCGCAGCGGCGTGGCGTTGTCCGGCAGTCGCACCCGCAGCCAGTCGTAGTCCCGCTTGTTGACCTCCACCACCCGGTAGCGCTGCCCCGGCTGCAGGGTGGCGCCATCGGGGTTGCTGCGCTTGCGGATCGACTGGTAGGCCTCGCAGCGCTGCGAGGCGACGAAGCCGCCCTGGGCAGGCTCGGCATGGGCGGCGAGGGTCCAGAGGCCGACGAGGCCGGTGAGCAGGGCGGCGAGCGGGGCGTTCATGGCGGGCTGTCCTGGAGCAGACGGGCCGGGGCGGGCGCCCCGGCCGGGGGGTCAGACGGCGACCGGGGCCTTGATGTGCGGGTGGGCCTGGTAGCCGACCAGTTCGAAGTCCTCGAACTTGAAGGCGAACAGGTCCTTCACCTCGGGGTTGAGCTTCATGGTGGGCAGCGGCAGCGGCTCGCGGGTGAGCTGCAGGTCGGTCTGCTCGATGTGGTTGGCGTACAGGTGGCAGTCGCCGCCGGTCCAGATGAACTCGCCGGGGGCCAGGTCGCAGACCTGGGCCACCATCAGGGTCAGCAGGGCGTAGCTGGCGATGTTGAAGGGCACGCCGAGGAAGATGTCCGCCGAGCGCTGGTACAACTGGCAGCTGAGCTTGCCGTCGGCCACGTAGAACTGGAACAGCGCGTGGCAGGGCGGCAGGGCCATCTGGTCCACTAGGGCCGGGTTCCAGGCGGAGACGATCAGGCGGCGCGAGTCGGGGTTCTTGCGGATCATCTCGATCAGCTTGGCGATCTGGTCGATGGATTCGCCGTTGGGCGCCGGCCAGCTGCGCCACTGGTAGCCGTAGACCGGGCCCAGGTCGCCGTTCTCGTCGGCCCACTCGTCCCAGATGGAGACGCCGTTTTCCTTGAGGTAGCGGATGTTGGTGTCGCCCTGCAGGAACCACAGCAGCTCGTGGATGATGGACTTCAGGTGGCACTTCTTGGTGGTCACCAGGGGGAAGCCCTCGGCCAGGTCGAAGCGCATCTGGTGGCCGAACACGCTGTAGGTGCCGGTGCCGGTGCGGTCGCTCTTGAAGGTGCCGGTTTCGCGCACCAGGCGCATCAGGTCGAGGTACTGCTTCACGGGGTGACTCCTTGGGCGGCTTCACGACGGTGCGCCCAGACGATCAGTGCGAGGCCGCCGATGATCATAGGCAGGCAGAGGATCTGGCCCATGGTGACCCAGCCGAAGGCCAGGTAGCCGAGCTGGGCGTCCGGTACGCGGACGAACTCCACGGCGAAGCGGAAGATGCCGTAGAACAACGCGAACATCCCGGAAACCGCCATGGTCGGGCGCGGCTTGCGCGAGTAGAACCAGAGGATGACGAACAGCGCGACGCCTTCCAGGGCGAACTGGTAGAGCTGCGACGGGTGGCGCGGCAGGTGCGCCGGGTCGGTGGGGAAGATCATCGCCCAGGGCACGTCGCTGGCCTTGCCCCACAGCTCGGCGTTGATGAAGTTGCCGATACGCCCGGCGCCAAGGCCGATGGGCACCAGCGGGGCGATGAAGTCCATGAGTTGGAAGAAGCTCTTGTTGTTGCGCTTGCCGAACCAGAGGGTGGCGAGCATCACACCGATCAGGCCGCCGTGGAAGGACATGCCGCCTTTCCAGACTTCGAGGATCAGCAGCGGGTTGGCCAGGTAGGCGGGCAGGTCGTAGAACAGCACGTAGCCCAGGCGCCCGCCGGCGATCACCCCGAGGGCGACCCAGAACACCAGGTCGGAGAGCTTCTCCTTGGTCCAGGTCGGGTCGAAGCGCTCCAGCCGGCGCGAGGCCAGCAACCAGGCACCGCCGATGCCGATCAGGTACATGAGCCCGTACCAGTGGATTTTCAGGGGTCCGAGGCTGAACGCCACCGGATCGATCTGGGGATAAGCCAGCATCACGACTCCTTAGATCAGAAAACTCAGCCCGACCGCGAACAGCAGCAGGGCGAACAGGCGCTTGAGCAGGCGCGGGGGCAGCCGGTGGGCCAGGCGCGCGCCCAGGCGGGCGAAGAACATGCTGGTGAGGGCGATCCCCACCAGCGCCGGGAGGTAGACGTATCCGACACTGTGCGGCGGCAGGTGTTCGTGGTTCCAGCCCAGCACCATGAACGACAGGGCGCTGGCGATGGCGATCGGCAAGCCGCAGGCGGAGGAGGTGGCCACGGCCTGCTGCATCGGCACGCTGCGCCAGCTGAGGAAGGGCACGGTGAGGGAGCCGCCGCCAATCCCGAAGATCGCCGAGGCCCAGCCGATGAACACGCCGGCGGCGGTGAGGCCGGGCTTGCCGGGCACGTCACGGCTGGCCTTGGGCTTGAAGTCGAGGGCCATCTGCAGGGACACCAGGATGGCGAAGCAGCCGATGATCTTCTGCAGCATCGGGCCCTGGATCAGCTTGGCGGTGTAGGCACCGATGGCAGCACCGAGCAGGATGCCCAGGGTCATCCAGGCGAAGATCGCCCAGCGCACCGCGCCCTTGCGGTGGTGTTCGCGCACGGCGTTGATCGAGGTGAAGATAATAGTCGCCAGGGAGGTGCCCACCGCCAGGTGGGTGCGGACGCTCGGATCGAACCCCTGGGCGGTGAAGCTGAACACCAGCACCGGCACGATGATCATGCCGCCGCCGACACCGAACAGGCCGGCCAGCACCCCGGCGAAGGCGCCGAGCACCAGGTAGAGCAGGAATTCCAAGCGACACCCCCGGAAGCAAAGCGGCATGGTAACGGAAGGCCGCTTGCCGCTCCAATCAGGGCGACGGCCGTTCCCGCCCCGCTGCGCGAATCGTCGGTATTCTCGACGCCTTTTCCTACAGCCCCTAGACTCGGCCGAGGATCACGGAGAAGGAGCCTCACCATGTGCCTGATTACCTTCGCCTGGCGCCCAGGACATGCCACCCCCTTGGTACTGGCCGCCAATCGCGACGAGTTCTACGAGCGACCGACCCGCGCCCTCGGCGCCTGGCACGACGTGCCAGGCCTGCATGCCGGGCGTGACCTGGAAGCCGGCGGCACCTGGCTCGGCCTGGGACAGGGCGGGCGCTTCGCGGCGCTGACCAACATCCGCGACCCACGCCATCCGGCCACCGGCCGCTCACGGGGCGAGCTGTGCGTGGGCTTCCTCGGCGGCACCCAGACCCCGGAGGCCTTCATGGCCGAGGCGCACCGGCGCGCGGCGGACTATGCGGGCTTCAACCTGCTGGTGGGCGACGGGCGCGAGCTGTGGTTCCTGCACTCCCGAGGCCCGGGCCCGCGCCGCCTGGAGGCGGGGCTCTACGGGCTGTCCAACGCCGACCTCGACACACCCTGGCCGAAGGTGCGCAAGACCAAGGCTGCCCTGGCCGAGTGCCTGGACGTGGTGCGCCCGGCCGACCTGCTCAACCTCATGCACGACCCGCAGCCGGCCTCGGACGCGACCCTGCCGGACACCGGCGTAGGGCTGGAGACCGAGCGCATGCTGTCGCCGGTGTTCATCGCCAGCCGCACCTATGGCACCCGCGCCACGACGGCCCTGATCGTGCGCGGGGACGGCAGCCGCGAAGTGGTGGAACGCGGCTTCGGCCCGTTCGGCAAACCGCTGGACGACGTGCACCTGAACCTGCGCACCCGCTAGGGCGACGGGCAGACGATGACGCAGTCGCGCTGCTGCTTGGCGCGATAGAGGCCGTCGTCCAGCCGCTTGAGCAGGGCGGTGATGTCCTCGCCCGCCACCAGGCTGGCCACGGCGAAGCTGGCGCTGAGACGCCGGGGCAGGTCCGTCCCGGCCTCGGGAATCCGCCGGTGCAGACGCCGGGCCAGCTGCAGCAGGGCCTCGGGGCCGGTGTCCGGCAGCAGCAGGATGAATTCCTCGCCGCCCCAACGGGCGAAGCAGTCCTCCTCTCGCAACACAGCCCGAATCTGCTCGGCCACGGCCTGGAGGATGCGGTCGCCTTCGGCATGGCCGTGCTCGTCGTTGATACGCTTGAAGTGATCGAGGTCCAGCATCACCAGGCCGGTGGGGCACTGGTGCCGCTGGAAGCGCTGCCATTCCCGCTGCAGCCGGGTCTCGAAGCAGCGGCGGTTGGCGATGCCGGTGAGCGGGTCGGTCTCGCTGAGGCGGATGGCGGCCTCCACCTGCTCGGCCAGGGCCCGGTTGGCCTGGGCCAGGGCCTCGGTGCGGCTGGCCACCAGGGCCTCCAGGTCGCCATTGATGCGCAGCAGTTCCTGGTTGCGCTGCTGCAGTTCCAGCTCGGCGAGCTTGCGCTGGTGGACGTCCCGGTGGGCGCCGATCATGCGGGTGGGCTGGCCGTCCTCGTCGAACTCAACGAAGCGCCCGTGATCGCTGATCCAAAGGTAGCGGCCGTCCTGGCAGCGGCAGCGGTATTCCTCTTCATAGACCTCGGAGCGCCCTTCCAGGTAGGCGTTGAAGCTCTGCATGACGCGAGGCAGGTCGTCGGGGTGGATGATGTTCTCCCAGGTGTCGACGTCCTCGGGCAGGCTGTTGCGGGGGAAGCCGAGCATGGCGTACCAGCCGGGGCTGCGGGTGACGTGGCCGCTGCGCATGTCCCAGTCCCAGATGCCGTCGCTGACGATCTCCAGGGCGTGGCGCAGGGTGCGTTCCACATCGCGGTCGGTGGCGGAGGGCTCGTCCATAAGCGGCGGCTCCTGGATGCCCGCAGGCGCGAGGCATCGGGTCGGGCGGCACGCGGAGCCGCCCGCTGGAGGCGGCTCAGGCCTGGATGGTCGCGGCCGGGTTGATCACGCGGCCCAGGCCCAGGTTGCGCAGGGCGAGGTGCAGCGCGCTGTGGATGACTTGAGGGTTGTCGATGCCCATCAACTGGTCAAGGAGCTCGCGGGCCTTGCTCAGGCTGAGCTGACGAAGCAGCCATTTCACCTTGGGCAGGTTGGTGGCGTTCATCGACAGGCTGTCGAAGCCCATGGCCAACAGCAGCACGGCGGCCGCCGGGTCACCGGCCATCTCGCCGCAGATGCTGACGGGCTTGCCTTCGGCATGGGCGTCGTTGACCACCTTGAGCAGCGCCTGGAGCACGGCGGGGTGCAGGTAGTCGTAGAGGTCGGCCACGCGCGGGTTGTTGCGGTCCACCGCCAGCAGGTACTGGGTGAGGTCGTTGGAGCCGACCGAGAGGAAGTCCACCTGGCGCGCCAGCTCGCGGGTCTGGTACACGGCGGCGGGGATCTCGATCATTACGCCGACCGGCGGCATGGGGATGTCCACGCCCTCGTCGCGCACCTCGCCCCAGGCGCGGTGGATCAGGTGCAGGGACTCTTCCAGCTCCTGCACGCCGGAAATCATCGGCAGCAGGATGCGCAGGTTGTTCAGGCCTTCGCTGGCCTTGAGCATGGCGCGCACCTGCACCAGGAAGATCTCCGGGTGGTCGAGGGTGACGCGGATGCCGCGCCAGCCAAGGAAGGGGTTGCTTTCCTTGATGGGGAAATAGGACAGCGCCTTGTCGCCACCGATGTCCAGGGTGCGCATGGTCACCGGCAGCGGGTGGAAGGCGGCGAGCTGCTCGCGGTAGATGGCGAGCTGCTCCTTCTCGCTGGGGAAGCGCTCGTTGATCATGAACGGCACTTCGGTGCGGTACAGGCCGACGCCTTCGGCACCGCGCTCCTGGGCGCGGGTCACGTCGGCCAGCAGGCCGGTGTTGACCCACAGCGGCATGCGGTGGCCGTCGAGGGTCTCGCACGGCAGGCTGCGCAGGGCGTCGAGGCCCTTGACCAGCTGGCGCTCCTCCTCGACCACTTCGCCGTACTGCTTGCGCAGTTCCTCGGAGGGGTTGGTGAAGACTTCGCCGTGGTAGCCGTCGACGATCAGCTCGATGCCGTCGACCTTGGAATAGGGCAGGTCGACCACGCCCATGACCGTGGGAATCCCCATGGCCCGGGCCAGGATGGCGACGTGGGAGTTGCCGGAACCGAGCACGGAGATCAGGCCCACCAGCTTGCCTTCCGGCACTTCGCCGAGCATGGCCGGGGACAGCTCCTCGCTGACCAGGATGGTGTTGTCCTGGTAGACCAGGTTCTGCTTGCGCTCTTCCTGCAGGTAGGCGAGCAGGCGGCGGCCGAGGTCCTTGACGTCGGAGGCGCGCTCGCGCAGGTAGGCGTCGTCCATCAGCTCGAAGCGCTTGACGTGCTCCATCACCACCTGGCGCAGGGCACCCTGGGCCCACTGGCCGGAGCGGATGACCTTCTTCACTTCCAGGCCGATGGAGTCGTCGTCGAGCATCATCAGGTAGACGTCGAACAGGGCACGCTCTTCCGGGCGCAGCTGGCTGGCCAGCTTGCTGGAGAGGCGGCGCATGTCCTCGCGCACGGACTCCAGGGCCTGCTTGAAGCGGGCGACCTCGGCCTCGATGTCATCCACCGGGCGGTCGGGCACCACTTCCAGGTCGGCCGGCGGCAGCACCACCACGGCGGTGCCCACGGCGGCACCCGGCGCACCGGGCACACCGACGAACTTGGCCTCCTGGATACCCTTGCCCTGGCGGCCCAGGCCACGGATGGAGCCGGTGGCCTCGGCATGGGCGATGACGCCCGCGAGCTGGGCGCTCATGGTGACGAGGAAGGCTTCTTCGCCCTCGTCGAACTGGCGACGCTCCTTCTGCTGCACCACCAGCACGCCCATCACCCGACGGTGGTGGATGATCGGCGCGCCGAGGAAGGAGGCGTAGCGCTCCTCGCCGGTCTCGGCGAAGTAGCGGTAGCGGGGGTGGTCGGCGGCGTTCTCGAGGTTCAGCGGCTCTTCGCGGGTGCCCACCAGGCCCACCAGGCCTTCGTTGGGGGCCATGCTGACCTTGCCGATGGAGCGCTTGTTGAGGCCCTCGGTGGCCATCAGCACGAAGCGGTTGGCCTCGGGGTCGAGCAGGTACACCGAGCAGACCTGGCTGCCCATGGCCTCCTTCACCCGCTGCACGATGATCGCCAGCGCCGCCTTGAGATCCTTGGCGGCGTTCACTTCCTGGACGATCTTGCGCAGGGTATTGAGCATGGCCGTGTAGCCTTTCTCCGGGTCAGTCTTGCGCCAGCAGGCGCGGGGCGAGTTCCTTGAGGGCGCGACGATAGACTTCTCGCTTGAAGGTCACGACCTGTCCAAGCGGGTACCAGTAGCTGACCCAGCGCCACCCATCGAACTCGGGCTTGCCGGTCAGGTCCATGCGCACCCGGGTCTCATCGGACTTCAGGCGCAACAGGAACCACTTCTGCTTCTGGCCGATGCACAGCGGCTGGCTGTGCGTGCGCACCAGGCGCTGCGGCAGACGATAGCGCAGCCAGCCACGGGTGCATGCCAGGATCTTCACATCCTGCTCTTCGAGGCCGACTTCTTCGTTCAATTCGCGGAACAGCGCTTCTTCGGGCGTTTCGCGCGGGTTGATGCCCCCCTGGGGGAACTGCCAGGCGTCCTGATTGATGCGTCGCGCCCACAGCACCTGCCCGACATCATTGGCGAGAATGATGCCGACATTAGGGCGGAAACCATCGGGATCGATCACAGCGGACAACCTCGCTTGCGCATGTCGCGGCATTGTTCCACAAAGCCTGTAAACGCGGCAATGCGGGCTTTTCACGCAATGGGCAGCCCCCGGAAAAGGGGGTATCCTGCGCGGCCTTCGGCAGCTTCCAGCAAGGTGATAGACGTGCGCCTGGCCCTTTTCGACCTCGACAACACCCTCCTCGGCGGCGACAGCGACCACGCCTGGGGCGAGTACCTCTGCGAACGCGGCCTGGTGGACGCCTCCACCTACCGGGCGCGCAACGACGCCTTCTATCAGGACTACCTGGCCGGCACCCTCGACGTACAGGCCTACCAGGACTTCTGCCAGGAGATCCTCGGCCGCCACGACCTGGAGCAGTTGGCCACCTGGCACCGCGAGTTCATGCGCGACCGCATTGAGCCGATCCTGCTGGCCAAGGGCGAGGCGCTCCTGGCCGAGCACCGCGCCGCCGGCGACCGCCTGGTGATCATCACCGCCACCAACCGCTTCATCACCGGCCCGATCGCCGAGCGCCTGGGCGTGGACGACCTGCTGGCCACCGAGTGCGAGGTGGTGAACGGCCGCTACACCGGCCGCAGCACCGACGTGCCGTGCTTCCGCGAAGGCAAGGTGGTGCGCCTGGAGCGCTGGCTGGCGGAGAGCGGCCTGAGCCTGGACGACGCCAGCTTCTACAGCGACTCGGTGAACGACATGCCCCTGCTGGAGCGGGTCAGCCGCCCGGTGGCCGTCGACCCGGACGACCGCCTGCGTGCCGAGGCCCAGGCCCGTGGCTGGGCGGTGATCTCGCTGCGCTGACCCACGCGGGCCGCGCACGGCGGCCCGTCAGAGCGGCTTGGCCACCATCAGGAAGAAGATCGCCACGAAGGCGATGAACGCCGGCCAGCCCAGCACGAACCAGATGCGCATATAGAGGAAGGCCCGCTCCGGCAGGGCCTGGCCGCCGGCCAGCGCCTGGGCGGCCATGTCGCGCACGCGGATCTGCAGCCACACCACCGGCAGCCAGCACAGCCCGGCGAACACGTAGAGCCCCACGCTCCACAGAATCCAGAACTGGTTCAGCGGCCAGCCCGCCACCTTCGCCAGCGCCAGCCCGCTGAGGGGCTGGAACACCGCCGTGGTGGCGATGAACAGCCAGTCGGCGGTGACCAGATGGCGGAAGGTCACCGCGATCACCTCCAGCCGTTGGCTGCGCCAGGCCCGCAAGGCGTAGTAGGCCGACCCCAGCCCGGTGCCGAACAGCAGGGTGGAGGAGAGGATGTGCAGGGTCTTCAGCAGCAGGTACAGGCTCATCGGGAAGGCGTCCGTGATGGGGGCTCCAGCCACAGCACCCAGAGGGTGGCGACCATGAGCACCAGGTTCTTGCCGACCGCTGCGTAGGGGTCGGCCCAGTAGTGGGGCAGCAGCAAGGTGATCAGCAGGGTGTAGACCAGCATCAGGCCCAACTGGGCCTGCAAGGCGCGCACGCGCCAGCGGCGGACCAGCAGCCCGAGCCCCAGCGCGGCATCCAGCAGCGAACCGCTGACCACCGCCAGGCTCGCCGGCCAGCCGCTCACGCCCATGTCGGCCATGATGCGCAGCCCCCAGTCGTACCCCGGTCCCAGGCAGACGAAGGCCGTCCCCAGCCAGATCAGTGCCAGCACGGCCAGCATGGCGGGGCGCATCAGGCGGGTGATGACCCGCTCCGGCTGCGGCCAGCCACCCGTCAGGCGCAGGGCCAGGGGCACCGCGCGATAGCCGCAGAGCGCCGCCAGGGCATCCGGCTCGGCGAGGTTGTCGCGCCGTGCCAGGGTCATCAGTTGAGGGTCGAGGGCCCGCCAGCCGAACCCACGGGCCGCTCGCGCGCCCAGCGCCGCGAGCGCACCGGGCAGGCGCAGCCAGCGACCGGGGCCACGCCCGCGCATACGGCGGAGCAGGTCCAGCAGGCCACCCTGGGTAAGGATGTCGGGGCCCACCAGCGGCACCGCGCAGGGCTGTGCCGGCCAGCGACGAATCAGTGCCAGCACCGCACCGGCCAGGTCGTCCACATGCACCGGGCGGCTACGCGCGCCGACATCCGGCAGGGGCGCGACGGGCAGGCAGGCCAGGGCTTCCAGCCAGCCGCTGCTGGCGCCGCCTTCACCCAGCACCAGGGACGGGCGCAGCACCACGGCGGGTATGCCGAGGCCGAGCAGGTGCGCATCCGCCCGCGCCTTGCTGGCCAGGAAGGGCACATCCGGGTGATCACCCGCCCCCAGCGCGGAAAGCTGCAGCACCGCCGCGCCATGGCGGGCCGCGAGGTCGAAGAGAGCCTTGGGCCCATCCGCCTGCAGCCTTTCCAGTCGTGCGGAATCGGGCAACAGCGCGCCGGCGGCGTTGATCACCAGGTCCACGCCCGCCGGCCAGGGGAAGCCGTCGGGGTCGTCCGCCAAGCGCTCGAGGTCGAGGGCGCGCCACTCCAGCCCAGGGCAGGGAGTTCCGCTGCCGGTGCGCGACGTGGCCACCAGGCTGTGACCCGCGCCACGGAGAGCAGCCAGCAGGCGCTGGCCGATGAAACCGCTGGCACCGACCAGCAGGATGCGAGTGAACGACAAGTCAGACCGGCCGCACGAGGATGAGACCGAGGATCACCAGCAGCAGGATCAGGCCCAGGGCGGCATAGCCGAGGCTGAAGCCGAGGAAGCGCCCGCGCGGGGCGGCCAGTTCGGCCGGGCCGGCATGCAGCACCAGCAGGCGGCGACTGGCCAGCAGCCAGGCGATGCCGGCCAGCAGGTAGAGCAGGCTGCTGCCCAGTACCCAGGTCAGGCCCAGGGGAATGCCGCGCTGGTCCAGCACCAGCCAGCCGGACACGGGCGCAGCGAGGCCCAGCAGCAGCAAGGCCGGCACGCCGAACAGCGCGGCCTGGCGCGGGCTCGGTGCCCAACCTGGCAGGGCGCCGTGCCAGGCTCGCAGGACGAACCAGAACAGCAGGAGGGCCACCGCCATCAGCAGGGCGATCGCCAGGCCGTTGAGGCCCAGCAGCAGGTCAGCGTCCATCATCCTTCCTCCAATCGGGCGACGGGCTCAGTGTAGTCGCCCGGTCTGCGCCTTCAGCTGAGGAACAGCCGGTAGGCCGGGTTTTCCGTTTCGTCCCAGTAGGGGTAGCCGATGGCGGCGAGGGCCTCGGGCACCAGATGGCGCTCCTCCGCCGGCACCTGCAGCCCCGCCACCACGCGGCCGTCGGCGGCGCCGTGGTTGCGGTAGTGGAACAGGGTGATGTTCCAGCGCCCGCCCAGCTTGTCGAGGAAGTTGAACAGCGCACCAGGGCGCTCGGGGAATTCGAAGCGGAAGATCGACTCGTCCTCCACCCGGGGCGCACGGCCGCCCACCATGTGGCGGATGTGCAGCTTGGCCAGCTCGTTGTCGGTCAGGTCCAGAACCGGGAAGCCCTGCTCGCGCAGGCCGTTGACCAGCGCCTCGCGGGGGTCGTTGAGCGGGTGGGTCTGCACGCCGACGAAGATGTGCGCCTCGTTGTCGGTGTTGTAGCGGTAGTTGAACTCGGTGATCTGGCGCTTGCCGATGGCCTCGCAGAACGCCTTGAAGCTGCCCGGGCGCTCGGGAATGGTCACCGCGATGATCGCCTCGCGCTTCTCGCCCAGCTCCGCGCGCTCGGCCACGTGGCGCAGGCGGTCGAAGTTGATGTTGGCGCCGGAGTCGATGGCCACCAGGGTCTGGCCCTCGATGCCCTCGCGCTCGACGTAGCGCTTGATGCCTGCCACGGCCAGGGCACCAGCGGGCTCGGTGATGGAGCGGGTGTCGTCGTAGATGTCCTTGATCGCCGCGCAGATCTCGTCGGTGCTGACGGTCACCACTTCATCGACGTGATGGCGGCAGATGTCGAAGGTGTGCTGGCCGATCTGCGCCACCGCCACGCCATCGGCGAACAGCCCGACCTGGCCCAGCACCACTCGCTCGCCGGCGGCCATGGCGGCCTGCAGGCAGTTGGAGTCATCCGGCTCGACGCCGATCACCTTCACCTCGGGGCGCAGGTACTTCACGTAAGCGGCGATGCCGGCAATCAGGCCGCCGCCGCCCACCGGCACGAAGATGGCGTCCAGGCGCCCCGGGTGCTGGCGGAGGATCTCCATCGCCACGGTGCCCTGCCCGGCGATCACATGGGGGTCGTCGTAGGGGTGGATGTAGACGAAGCCCTTCTCCTCCACCAGCTTCAGCGAGTAGGCCAGCGCCTCGGGGAAGGCGTCACCGTGCAGCACCACCTTGCCGCCCCGGGCGCGCACGCCCTGGACCTTCAGCTCGGGGGTGGTGCGCGGCATGACGATGGTGGCTTCGATGCCCAGCTCGCGGGCCGCCAGGGCCAGGCCCTGGGCGTGATTGCCGGCCGAGGCGGTGACCACGCCACGGGCCAGTTCCTCGGCGGACAGCTGGGCCAGCTTGTTGTAGGCCCCGCGGATCTTGAAGGAGAAGACCGGCTGCAGGTCCTCGCGCTTGAGCAGCACCTGGTTGCCGAGGCGCTCGGTCAGGCGTGGCGCGCGTTGCAGCGGGGTTTCCACCGCGACGTCATAAACGCGCGAGGTGAGGGTCTTCTTGACGTAGTCTTCGAGCATCACGGCTTCACTGGCGGGCGGGGCGGGAGCGGCGAGTCTACCGCAGGCGTCCGTCGACCGACCACACGGGATGCGGGGTTTTGCCGTGGCGAGCGGCTATACTGCGCGCCCTCGGATACCCCTCACAACGTGGACCCCCGCATGAACCAGGACCAGCTCAAGCAGGCCGTCGCCCAGGCCGCCGTCGACCACATCCTTCCGCTGATCGACAGCAAAAGCGTCATCGGCGTCGGCACCGGCTCCACCGCCAACTTCTTCATCGACGCCCTGGCCCGCCACAAGATGGCCTTCGACGGCGCCGTCGCCAGCTCCGAGGCCACTGCGCAGCGCCTGAAGGGCCATGGCATCCCGGTCTACGACCTGAACACCGTGGACGCCCTGGAGTTCTACGTGGACGGCGCCGACGAGAGCGACGAGCACCTGAACCTGATCAAGGGCGGCGGTGCCGCACTGACCCGCGAGAAGATCGTCGCCGCCGTGGCACGCACCTTCATCTGCATCGCCGACGCCAGCAAGCTGGTGCCGGTGCTCGGCGCCTTCCCGCTGCCGGTGGAAGTCATCCCCATGGCCCGCAGCCACGTGGCCCGCCAACTGGTGAAACTGGGCGGCGACCCGGTCTACCGCGAAGGTGTCGTCACCGACAACGGCAACATCATCCTCGACGTGCACAACCTCTCCATCGTCGACCCGAAGGGCCTGGAAGCGCAGATCAACGCCATCGTCGGCGTGGTCACCAACGGCCTCTTCGCCGCCCGCCCGGCCGACCTGCTGCTGCTCGGCACCGCCGAAGGCGTGAAGACGCTCAAGGCCTGATGTGAAAATGCGGCCCTGCTCAACGGGGCCGCTTACTCCCGGGCCGGCCGGCTGAACACGTAGAACAGGTTCGGCTCGCTCACCAGGTACAGGTTCCCCTCGTTATCCATCGCCACGCCCTCCGCCTGGGGGACGCTGGCCTTCAGCCCGTGCATGCCGCGCAGCAGGGAAAGGGTGCTGATGGGGCGGCCGTCGGCGTTGATCTCCAGCACCAGCCGCGACTCGTCGGACAGCGCCAGCAGATGGCCGCTGTGCTCGTCGTATTGCAGGCTCGACAGGTCGCGAACGAATAGCCCGGCGTCGCGCTCGGGGTCATCCACCACGTGTACGGCGAAAGGCTTATCCGGGTTGGTGTGGGGGAAGCCGTGGATCTCGTAGATGCGCACCGGGTCGCGCTCCTTGGCCACGAACAGGCGCTGGCCCGCCGTGTCGTAGGCCAGGCCCTCGAAGCCCTTGTTGCCGTTCAGGCCGATGCCCAGGGAGAGCTGCTGGGACTCGGCGGCATCGACGCGGGTGGTGTGTTCGTCCAGCTTCACCTTGATCAGCCGCTGCTGGCGCTCGTCGGTGATGACGTAAGTGCCGGGCGCGACGTACTCGATGGCCTCCGGGTCGCCGAAACCGTCCAGGTCGATACGCCGGACGATGCGGCCGTCCAGCGAGAGCTCGATGATCTGCGGACGCTTGTTGGTCACCGTGAGCAGGCTGTGGCGCTCCGGGTCGTAGGTCAGCGCCGACACATCGGCATCCAGCCCCTCGATGGGGCGCGCCTCCACCGTCACCTGATAGTCAGGCAACCAGATGGAGCGCTCCCGCCATTCCGAGGCGTGGCGCCATTCTTGCAAGCTGAACCAGCCTCGCTCGAACAGGCGAAACTCCTGGGCAGCGATGCCCAGTAGCACGAACACACAGAACAACAGGCCGGAAACCAGCCAACGGGGACGCAGGAAGGAGCGCATCGGGACGGACTCAGGGGATTCAGGAGGCGCGGCGAGGATAACGCAGTGCGCCAGCGTGAAGCCTGAAACCAACCTTAATGCCCGACCACAGCGCACGAACCGTGCCCCCACCGTTACCAAAGGGGACGAACCATGGCGGCGTCATTGCTACCCGAAAGGGTCCTGACCACCCTCCACACCGTCGCACTCGCGGTCCAGGCATTGGCCGACGAGGTGCCGCGCACGCGCCTGCTGGAAGGCAGCGGCGTCGCCTGCCGCGATCTCGACACCCCCGACAAGCTGATCAACCACGCCCAGGAACTGCGCGTCTTCGCCAATGCCCTGGCCTGCACCCGCGACCCGGCGCTGGGGCTGTCCCTGGGCCTGCGGATGCACGTCTCCGCCTACGGCATCCTCGGCTACACCATGCTCGCCAGCCGCACCCTGCGTGACGCGCTGAACCTGGCCCTGACCCACTCGGCGCTGCTCGGCAGCTATTTCAAGCTGACCCTGGAAGAGGACGGCGCCGAAGCGCGCCTGGTCGCCACCCGCTACCGCTATGCGCCGGAGCTGATGGTGTTCAACAGCGAGCTGTGCCTGACCTCGCTGCTCACGGTGATCCGCGACCTGCTCGGCGAGGCCATCCGCCCGCGCCGGGTGGCGCTGCCCTATCGCCCGCCGCTGCATGCGGCGGCCTACACCGAGCGGCTCGGCTGCCCGGTGGACTTCGGCGCCGCCCACACCGCCCTGTGCTTCAACGCCTCCCTGCTGGACCGCCCGCTGCCCCTGGCCGACCCGGTCAGTTGCCACCACGGGCTGCAGCAGTGCCAACGGCTCTCGGCCCAGCTCACCCAGCGCCACGACGTGCTGGAGCAGATCCGCGAGCAGCTGGAGGACAACCTCGCCGAGGACATCAACCTCGACGGCATCGCCCGCCGCCTGCACCGCTCCGAGCGCACCCTGCGCCGCCACCTGCAGCGCATGAACACCAGCTACCAGCGCCTGCTCGACCAGGTGCGCTACGAGAAGGCCCGCCACCTGCTGCTGCAGACGGACCTGCCGATCTACCTGATCGCCGAGCAGCTCGGCTACGCCGAAACCGCCAGCTTCCGCCACGCCTTCCAGCGCTGGAGCGGCCAGCCGCCGAGCCAATATCGCCGCTGACCGACGCCCTCGGAAAAAGCCCGCCCACCCATTTCGTCACCGCCTGCCTACGCAGAGGCGGGCGCTCGCCTGCGCGCCGCGTAGGACGTGCAGAAGGCCTCGACAGGTTGTCCGGAATTATCCCCTTTTGACCGTTTCTATCGTTCTGGCCCTCCCTCGCCGCTGACAGAATCGAAGCCATCAGGGGTGGCCAGCAGCGCCCGCAAACCCCAATAAGAACAATCCCTTAGAGCGTGTGATCAGCATGTCCAGCGCGATCAGCATCGACCGAGTGTGCATGGAGTTCGGCGACCCGGGGCACGGCGTGCGCGCCCTGGACGAGGTCTCCCTGGAAATCCGCCCCAACGAGTTCTTCACCCTCCTGGGACCCTCCGGCTGCGGCAAGACCACCCTGTTGCGCCTGATCGCCGGCTTCGAGCAACCCACCTCCGGTGCCATCCGCCTCTACGGCGAGGAAATGCAGGACCTGCCGCCCTTCCGCCGGCCGGTCAACACCGTGTTCCAGAGCTACGCGCTGTTCCCCCACATGACGGTGGCGCAGAACATCGCCTTCGGCCTGGAGATGCAGGGCCGCCCCCGCGCGGAGATCGACGCCACCGTGCAACGCATGCTGCAGCTGGTGAAGCTGCCGGACGTGGGCAAGCGCCGCGCCGACCAGCTCTCCGGCGGCCAGCAGCAGCGCATCGCCCTGGCACGTGCCCTGGCCAGCCAGCCCAAGGTGCTGCTTCTGGATGAGTCCCTCTCTGCACTGGACATGAAGCTGCGCAAGGAGATGCAGATCGAGCTCAAGCGCCTGCAGCACGAGACCGGCATCACCTTCATCTTCGTCACCCACGACCAGGAAGAAGCCCTGACTATGTCCGACCGCATCGCGGTGATGAGCAAGGGGCAGGTGCTGCAGGTGGGCTCGCCCACCGAGATCTACGAAGCCCCGGTGAACCGTACCGTGGCCGACTTCATCGGTGAGACCAACTTTCTCGACGCCGAAGCCAGCGAGAGCGGCCTGCTGCTAGGCGACGGCCAGCGCCTGGGCCTTGCGCAAGGCGAACGCCGTGGCCCGGTAACCCTGGCCATCCGCCCGGAGCGGGTGGAGCTGGATGCGGCGGGGAACCTCGAAGGCGAGGTGGAAACCGTGGTCTACGTCGGCACCGACACCCTCTACCTGCTGCGGGTCGCCGGCCAAAGCGGCTTCCGCGTCCGCCGGCAGAACCGCGACGGCGCGGGCGATGCCCTGGCCTCCGGCACCCGCGTGCGCGTGCAGGTCCCGCCCACCGCCATCCGGGTGCTGCCGCGATGAGCAGCCCGCGCGTGCTGGCCGAGGCGCGGCACCTGAGGCGCCGCCTGGCGCTGGTGTCGCCGGCCATGCTCTGCCTGGTGCTGTTCCTGCTGTTGCCGCTGGGCATCATGCTGCTGGTGTCCTTCCTGCAGCCGGGCGACTACGGCGGCGTGAAGTGGGGCGAGTACTCGCTGGAGGCGTACATCAACTTCCTCTACGAGCGCGACCTGGACGACAGCCTCGCCTTCAACACCGACTACCTGCAGATCTTCCAGCGTTCCTTCTGGCTCTCGGTGATGACCACCGCCGGCTGCCTGCTGATCGGCTTCCCCACGGCGCTCTACCTGGCCCTGCAGGACGAACGTCGGCGCAACCTGCTGCTGTTCCTGGTCACCGTGCCGTTCTGGACCAACCTGCTGGTGCGGGTCTATGCCTGGATCCTGCTGCTGCGCAACGGCGGCCTGGTGGACAGCGGCCTGCATGGCCTGGGCCTGACCGACGGGGTGCTGGGCGTCCTCTACACGGACACGGCGGTGATCATCGGCCTGCTCTACACCTTCCTGCCGTTCATGGTGCTCCCCATCTACACCAGCCTGGAGAAGCTCGACTGGCGCCTGGTGGAGGCGGCCTTCGACCTGGGTGCCAACCGCTTCCACGCCCTGCGCCGGGTCATCGTGCCGCTGGCCATGCCGGGCATCATGGCCGGGGTGATCCTGGTGTTCATCCCCTCGCTCGGCAACTACATCATTCCCGAGCTGCTGGGGGGCGGTAAGTCGCTGATGATCGGCAACCTCATCCAGCTGCAGTTCGGCGCCTCGCACAACTGGCCCCTGGGTGCCGCCCTGTCGTTCGCCCTGCTCGGCTTCGTGCTGGCGGCCATGCTGCTCTACAGCCTGCGCTTCAAGGGCGCCGCCGGAGGCCACCCATGAACATGCGCAACCCGCTGTGGCGCTTCACCGGTGTGCGCCCCGTCGCCTGGCTGTTCTTCGCCTTCCTCTACGTGCCGATCCTGGTGCTGGTGGTGCTGAGCTTCAACGGTGGCCAATCGGCGACCATCTGGGAGAGCTTCAGCCTGAAGTGGTACGCGGTGGTGGCCAATGACCCGGAGATCGTCCGCGCCGCGAAGAATTCGCTGATCGTCGCCAGCCTGGCCACCCTGATCGCCACCACCCTGGCGACCCTGGCAGCCCTGGGCATGCGCGGCCGCACCTTCCGCGGCCAGGGGCTGATGAGCGGGGTGCTGGGCCTGCCGCTGCTGGTACCGGAAATCGTCACCGCCGTGGCCACGCTGATGTTCTTCGCCTTCATCGGCCTGAAGCTGTCGCTGTTCACCATCCTCATCGCCCACGTGGTGTTCTGCATCCCCTTCGCCTACCTGCCGATCCGCGCCCGCCTGGAGGGCCTGGACCCGCGCCTCGGGGAGGCGGCCGCCGACCTCTACGCCTCGCCGTGGAAGGCCTTCTGGAAGGTGACCTTCCCCCTGCTGATGCCCGGCATCCTCTCCGGGGCGATGCTGGCCTTCATCATCTCGATGGACGATTTCGTCATCACCTACTTCGTCGCCGGGGCCGGCTCGACGACCCTGCCGGTGTACATCTTCAGCTCTATCCGGATGGGCATTTCCCCGAAGATCAATGCCATTTCCTCACTGATCCTGGTGATCTCCATTGCGTTCGTTGCGTTGTCCTACTACATCGGCCAGCGCAAGCGCTGAGCCCAAGGAGCCCGACATGAGCCGTACCCCACCGTTCGCCCTGTCCCTGCTGCTGACCCTCGGCCTGGCCGGTACCGCCCAGGCGGCCGGCACCCTGCACTTCGCCAACTGGTCCGACTACTACCCGCCGGAGCTGCTGAAGAAGTTCGAGCAGGACACCGGCATCAAGGCCACCCTGGACGCCTACGACAGCAACGAGACCCTGCTGGCCAAGCTGAAGGCCGGCGGTGGCGCCTACGACGTGGTGGTGCCCTCCGACAGCTTCATCCAGATCATGGTGCAGGACGGCCTGCTGCAGAAATTCGACAAGAGCAAGCTGCCGAACCTGAAGAACCTCAAGCCCAACTTCCAGACCCTGGATTTCGACCCCGCCCACGACTACAGCGTGCCCTACCTCTGGGGCACCACCGGCTACAGCTACGACAGCAAGCAGGTGCCCGGCGGCACGCTGGAGGAAAGCTGGAAGCCCTTCTTCGAACCGCCGGCCGAACTCAAGGGCAAGGTGGTGGCGCTGAACTCCATCGAGGACCTGTACATCGCCGCGTCCCACTACCTGTCCATCGACCAGTGCACCGAGGACCCGAAGGACGCGAAGAAGATCCAGGACCTGCTGCTGGGCCAGAAGCCGCTGCTGGCCATGTACAACAGCGACGGCACGATCGAGCGCATGGCCGCCGGCGAAGTCGCCATGCACATGCAGTGGAACGGCGCCTACCACCGCGCCCATGCCCAGCGCGACAGCCTGGTCTACGTCTATCCGAAGGAAGGCATCCACGTCTTCATCGACAACCTGGTGATCCCCAAGGACGCGGTCAACGTCGAGGAGGCCCACGCCTTCATCAACTGGATGATGCAGCCGGAGAACATCGCCGCCGCCTCCAACTTCGCCAAGTACAACAACGCCGTCGCCGGCTCCGAGCAGTTCATGGAGAAGGAGCTGTTCGATGACCCGGCCATCAACACCCCGCAAGACAAGCTGGACCGCCTGAAGACCTTCAAGCTCTGCTCGCCCAAGGCCCTGTCCCTGCGCAGCAAGGTGTGGACCAAGCTGAAGAAGTGATCCCGCAGCGGCCCGCAACGACGGGTCGCCGCACGGCATGCACAGGCCGGTGCATGCCGCACCCGAGGGTGTTGCCCGATGCGGCGCACCCGCTGGCCATCGAAGAAAGAGAGAAACCGCCATGCCTTGCCTGACCCGCACCACCCTCCTGCTGACCGGCGGACTGCCCGCCGACTGACGCGCCGGATCGTCCCGGACCCGACCCGAACCGCCGATTCCCCAGACTGGCGGCCTGCCCTGCAGGCTGCCCAGCGAGGTACTGCCATGAACACGTCCACCCTCGACACCGCCTCCGCCAGCGGAGCCTTCGTCCACAGCGCCCAGGGCACCCGCCTGCGGCGCATCCTCGGGCTGCCGGCCCTGGTCTTCTTCGGCCTGGTCTACATGGTGCCGCTGACGGTCTTCACCACCTACGGCGTGGTCACCGAGACCACCGGCGGGCGCACCGCCCTGGCCTACGTGGTGACCCTGGCGGCGATGCTGTTCACCGCGCTGTCCTACGGCTTCATGGTGCGCCGCTACCCGGTGGCCGGCTCGGCCTACTCCTATGCCAGCCTCAGCTTCGGCCCCGGCATCGGCTTCCTCGCCGGCTGGTCGCTGCTGCTCGACTACCTGTTCCTGCCGATGATCAATTACCTGGTGATCGGCCTGTTCCTCAACATCGCCTTCCCCGAGGTGCCGGCCTGGGTCTTCGTGGTCGGTGCCATCGGCCTGGTCACCGTGCTCAACCTGCTGGGCATCGGCTCGGTATCGGGCATGAGCAACCTGATCGTGATCGCCCAGCTGGTGTTCGTGGTGGTGTTCCTGGCCATGGCCTGGCGTCTGCTGGGGGGCGCGCCGATCGACTGGATGGCGCCCTGGCAGGGTGACGGCTCTCAGGCGGGCTTCGCCCCGGTGATGGCGGGCGCGGCGATCCTCTGCCTGTCGTTCCTCGGTTTCGATGCGGTGTCCACGCTCGCCGAGGAGGCCCGCGAGCCGCGCCGGGACATCCCCCGGGCGATCCTGATCACCACCCTGGGCGCGGGGGTGCTGTTCATCCTGCTGGCCATGGTCAGCCAGCTGGTGTTCCCCGGCAGCCACTTCCAGGACGCCGACGCCGCGGCCGCCGAGGTGATGCTCAAGGCCGGGGGCGGCTTCCTCCAGGCCTTCTTCACCGCTGCCTACGTGGCGGGCGCGGCCGGCTCAGCGCTGGCCTCCCAGGCCTCGGTGTCGCGCATCCTCTACAGCATGGGCCGCGACGGCATCCTGCCGCGCCGGGTGTTCGCCCACCTGTCCCGGCGCTTCCACACACCGACCCTGGCGATCCTGCTGGTGTCGCTGATTTCCCTGCTGGCGGTGGTGATCGACCTCGGCACCCTGGCCTCGATGATCAGCTTCGGCGCCCTGGTGGCCTTCTCGGTGGTGAACCTGGCGGTGATCCGCACCCACCTGCTGGACGGCCAGCGCCACGGCCCGGCCGACCTGCTCCGCTACGGGCTGGTGCCGCTGATCGGCTTCGGCCTGATCGCCTGGCTGTGGACCAGCCTCAGCCACCAGACCCTGGTCTTCGGCCTGGCCTGGTTCGCCATCGGCTTCATCTACCTCACCGTCTTCACCCGCGGGTTCCGCCGTCCGGCGCCGCAGGTGCAGTTTTCCGAGCACTGACCCCAAGGAGGACACGACATGCTCGTCATCTACAGCGACGACCACCACCTGCACCACGGCAAGCACGAACTCATCGGCGGCCAGTTCACTCCCTGCTTCGAGAAGCCCAGCCGCGCCGACATGGTGCTGGACCGCGCCCGTGCGGTGAAACTGGGCCCGGTGCAGGCGCCCATCGATTTCGGCCTGGAGCCGATCCTGCGGGTGCACAGCGAGGGTTTCGTGAACTTCCTGCGCACGGCCTGGAGCGACTGGCAGGCCAAGGGCCGCGACCACGACATGCTACCCATCGCCTGGCCGACCCGCCGCCTGCGCCAGGCCGAACCCACCGACATCGACGGCCGCCTGGGCTACTACTCCTTCGACGCCGGCGCGCCGATCACCGCCGGCACCTGGCAGGCCATCACCAGCTCGGCCAACGTCGCCCTCACCGGCCAGGCGGAACTGCGCAAGGGCGCGCGGGGCGTGTTCTCCCTGTGCCGCCCGCCGGGCCACCACGCCGCCGCCGACTACATGGGCGGCTACTGCTACCTGAACAACGCCGCCATCGCCGCCCAGGCCCTGCTGGACGCCGGCGCCAAGCGGGTGGCCATCCTCGACGTGGATTACCACCACGGCAACGGCACCCAGGACATCTTCTACGACCGCGCCGACGTGCTCTTCACCTCGATCCACGGCGACCCGCGCTTCGAGTACCCGTACTTCCTCGGCTTTGCCGATGAGCGCGGGGCCGGCGTGGGCGAGGGGTTCAACGTCAACTACCCGCTGGCCTCGGGCAGCGACTGGTCGGTGTGGGGTCAGGCGCTGAACGATGCCTGCCGCCGCATCGCCGCCTACGGCGCGGACGCGCTGGTGGTGTCGCTGGGGGTGGATACCTTCAAGGAAGACCCGATCTCGCAGTTCAAGCTGGACAGCCCGGACTACCTGCGCATGGGCGAGGCCATCGGCCAGCTCGGCCTGCAGACCCTGTTCGTGATGGAGGGGGGTTACGCGGTGGAAGAGATCGGCATCAACGCCGTCAACGTGCTGCAGGGTTTCGAAAGCGCCAGGCCCTGAACCAGCAGCCCCCTGCCGGCACGTGCTGGCAGGGGGCTGTGCGAATGCATCTCCAACTGATCGGCCCGCTCAAGAGCGGGCCAATCGCATGTCAGTCAAGACGCTCGCCGGTTTCGTGGACCATTCGGCGCGCCAGCGCCAGGTTGGCCTGGGACCGGTCCAGCACGAAGTAGACGAACACGCCCTCGAAGCGGGAGATTGGGCAGAGGATGTGATACTGCTTGCCCAGCGTGATGAGGATGTCGTCGATCTGGTCCTTCACGCCCAGCAGCTTCATGGTCTTGAGCTTGGCGCGCACCACCTCCGTGTTGCCCGCTGCGGCGATCTCCAGGTCCAGCCCGCTCCCCGCCGACGCCAGGATCATGCCGCTGTTGCTGTCAACCAGCGCCGCGCAAAGGGAGCCAGTGGTTTCACTGATCAGACTTTCCAGTAGTTGCTGATGATTGCTCATGGGTCTTCCTTACTCCTTGGGTTCACGATTCAAAGGCATCTGCAGTCAGTTGAGCCAGGCTCGTCACCAACCGCTCCAGCTTCCAGAGCTGCTGGCCCAGCGCGGTGTCTTTCGTGGACACCGACATCAGCACCAGCATGGAGGTGGGCAAAGGCACGGACAGCAGGACCACGACCCGGTCGCTGCTCTCCAGAACGGTGCGCTTGTAGTCCCTCGCACCGAGTTCACGCAGCATGGCCTGGCCGATGGCCTGGGCTGAGCTGCTCATGGCCGCCAGGCGGCGGGAATACTCATCGCCCTCGTGATGGCTGGCCGTCACCACGAAGCCGTCCTCGGTGGTCAGGAGCAGGCTTCGTATCTCGCTGTTTTCTTCGCGGAACCGGTTGATCAGGCGCTCCAGCAAGCGCCTGGTCATATCCGTCATCTCTTTCAATGGGCACCTTCCAACAGGGCACGGGCCTCAACCTGGCAGACCACTGCTTCGAGCAGGAGCAGCACCTCGTCACGCTGACGGACATCCACCCCCATCACGGGGAACGCGAGCCCTTGAGCCTCCAGGACCTCCGCATAGCGCTCCAGCTCCGGGGTCGGGGAGAGGTCCATCTTGACCACCCCGATCACGACCGCCACGTCGCCCTCCAGGTAGCGCTGCAGCACATCCAGGTAGTGGCGCAGTTCATCCAGGGGGTTCGCGGACTGGTTGTCACAGAGAATCACCACGCCCAAGGAGCCCCGGGCGAGGATCTCCCACATGAATTCGTAGCGCTGCTGGCCCGGGCAGCCGTAGAGCATCAGCTGATCGCCCTGGCCCGGGGCGGTGACTTCCCCATAGTCCAGGCCCACGGTGGTCAACGCCTTGGACAAGGACGGATCGTTGTTCGCCACCTCGGTGCGTACCGGTGGTGTGTTGCTGATGCTGCCGATGGCCGTCGTCTTGCCGGCACCGCTCGCGCCGAGGAAGAGGATCTTGTAAGTCGCCGCGGTCACAGGCTCAGCCCCAAGGTGCTGCGCAGGCGCTGGAAGAACCCCCTGCCGATACCCGAGATCTGGCTGGCGGCATCCGCGCTCCTCTGCTGCAACTTGCCACTCAGTGCGCAGGCGTTCAGCAACCCGTGGATATCCGCACGGGCAAGACTCACGTGCCGGGCCATCTGGTCCACGCTCAGGTAACCGCGCCTCAGCAGGGAAGCGAGTTGCAAGGCGCCTGATCGCAACGGCTGAAGGGGCCAGCTGGTCAGGGAGAATGCCCCATCGCCATCCAGCCCCTTGAGCAAGCGGGGATGCGCAAGGCCGGCCTGCCAGAGCAGTCCGCCCAGCGAGCGCCAGTTGATCTGCTCCGCATGGGGCTTGTGCCGGGCAACCAGCAGCGTTCCGCCTTCCAGGAGCAGGGCACGGAGTTCCGAGGCACTGGGCGCGGTGTCCGATTCCACGCAGAAGCGCCCGGCATCGAAGTCCAGGTAGAGCGAGTGGCGCGCGCCGCTGAGCACGTAACAGCCGCCCAGTTGCAGGCGGACGATGTCCCAGAGCTGCTCGACCAGCGTTCCGTCGAAAGACCGGTCTGCACGGCGGACCAAACGGAGAAGGTCATCGACCGTACTGGCGAAGCTGAGGTGCGGGTCCTGCGGGCCGCCATCGGCAATGAAAGGAACGACCTTCAACGACAGGCCCTTGCGGCGGCCCAGTTCGGTCGCATAGCGGGAGAAGGGGGAATCAGGGGAGAGCACCACCAGGTCGCAGCGCTCAAGCGAAGGCAGGGAGAGGTCCTCGACAATGTGGATGGCCAATCCGGAGCGTGTGCCCGCCTCATGAATCAGCTCACGGACGAAACGATCCTCGTGCAACCCCAGGCCGAGCATCAGGACATTCATCTGACTCACCTCGTCGGTCTATGACTAAGTCTTCGAGCGAGAGGCGATGGTAGTGACTCGGTTCAAGGGGCCGCTGTAGGCGAACCCCACTTCGGCTTGAGGAATGTTCCCGGCGGAACACGCCATTCCCCAGATCAATGACAGTGCTGCCGCGGATGGAGCGCAGGGCGCACGCTGGTGCGCCCTGGGGAGGGGAGACGGCTCCGCGTGAGCGATCAGTTCACCCGCTCGACGAACTCCACGTCGATCTCGCGGCCCATCAGGTCGCGATCCACCTCACCGGTGAGCTTCACGGTGGCCTTGTCGTCGATGGACTGGGTCGGCCAATCCTCGTCGTCGATCTCCACCTTGATGGTGCCGGTGGTGTCCTTGAACTCGTAGATATCGCCCTTGATGCGCTTGACGATCTGCCCCTGAAGGACAACGGTCGCATCGTCGTTGGCCTGCATGGCGGCGGCGACGGTGGTGATCGCCTGGTTGGCGCCGGGGCCGGTATAGCTGGACGCCAGAGCGGCGGTGGAGAACAGCGGGGCGATCAGCAGGGCAAGGTATTTGGCGTTCATGGTTGTGATCCCGTATCGGTGTGTGGTTGACGGGATCAGGCTAGGGCCGGGCGCTGAAACGAGGCTTAAAAGCCCCTTAAGCGAACCTTAAGCGGGCAGGGCGACTCAACCGCGCTCCGTCACCTGGGGTGCGCTGCGGCGGAAGACATAGAACAGGTTGGGCTCGCTGACCATATAGATGTCACCGGCTTCATCCATGGCCACGCCTTCGGCACGGGGGATGCGGCTTTCCAGGCCATTGAAGCCGCCCAGCAGGCTGATGAAGCTCACCGGCTCACCGGCCTCGTCCAGTTCCAGCAGCAGGTTGGATTGCGCGGACAGCGCCAGGACATGACCGGTACGCGGGTCGACACTGAGGGCCGACAGGTTGCGCATGCCCAGGCCATAGCTGGGCAGTGGCTGGAGTTCACCCGCCAGGTGGCGGCTGCCATCAGAGGCGAGGCTGAACATCGCGGTGGGCTCGCGCTCCTTGCCCAGCAGCAGGCGCCTTTGGGCCGGGTCCCAGGCGATGCCTTCGAAACCCTTGTTGCCGGAGTCGGCAAAGCCCAGATCGAACTCGTCGGCGTCGTTGACATCCAGCTCACGGGTTAGCGGATCGAGGGTGAAGATCGACAGGGTGCGACGGCGTTCGTCCGTCACGGCGACATTGCCGTTCTCCAGCACCGCCACGCCTTCGAGGTTGGCGAACCCATTGAGCGGGATGCGCCGCAGCACCTCGCCCTCGCGGGAGATCTCCACCAGCATCGGCGTCTTGCCGGTCACGGTGAACAGGGTGCGCGTCACTGGGTTGTAGGCCAGGTCCGAGGCTTCATCATTCTCCAGGCCCGCCAGCGGCTTGCCCTGGAGGACCGCCCGGTAGCCCGGTAGCCAGATGCTGTCGGCCTGCTCGCCCTTGCTCAGGTTGCGCTCGCTCAGCCACAGCTGGGCACGGTCATCGAGGTGCAGGTAGCGCAGGGCGCCGCCACCGAGGATCAGCGCGGCGCCCAGGAGGGAATAGCGGAGGGTGCGGGGGAACTTCATGGCCGACGACTGCTTCGGGCGAATGGCCGTCTGATGCTATGCCAGCCGAAAAGTTCCCCGCCAGTGAATTTCAAATGACACCGCTTTCGAAGGTGCTGTGGCCGACCAGCTCCAGCACCAGCGCATCGCCCTTGCTGAGCGGGCCGACGCCGACCGGCGTGCCGGTCAATACCACGTCGCCCGGTTGCAGGCTGAAGTGCTGGCTGATGGCCTGGAGCAACGGAAGGATGGGGTTGAGCATGTCGCGGCTGTTGCCGTCCTGGCGCACCTCGCCGTTGATGGTCAGGCGGATGCCGATGTCATCCAGGGCCTCGACGGCATCTCCCGGAACGAAGGGCGCCAGCACGCAGGCACCGTCGAAGGCCTTGGCGACCTCCCAGGGCCAGCCCTTTTCCTTCAGCTTGGCCTGGACGTCACGCAGGGTCAGGTCCAGCGCCGGGGCGAAGCCGGAAATGGCATCCCGGGCCTCTTCGGCGCTGGGGTGGCGCGACAGCGGCTTGCCGATCAGCACGGCGATCTCCGCCTCGTAGTGCACGGCCCCCCGGTCCTCGGGAATGGAGAACCCGCCCTCGATGGCCACCACGCTGGACGCCGGCTTGATGAACAGCAGCGGCTCGGTGGGCACCGGGTTGTTCAGCTCCTTGGCGTGCTCGGCGTAGTTGCGGCCGATGCATACGACCTTGCCGAGGGGGAAATGGATACGGGTGCCGTCGACGTACTGGTGCTGGTAGCTCATTAACCGACTCCTGAACGGTGAATACGAAACAGGCGATGGATCGCTCCACCGCCTGCCAGGTCAGTTGAAGATCTTGCCGGGGTTCATGATCCCGTTCGGATCGAACACCGCCTTGATCGCCTTCATGATCGCGATCTCCGGCTCGGAACGGCTGTAGCCCAGGTAGTCGCGCTTGGTCATGCCCACGCCGTGCTCGGCGGAGATCGAGCCGTTGTACTTCTGCACGGTCTCGAACACCCACTTGTTCACGGTGGCGCACTTGGCGAAGAACTCGTCCTTGGACAGGGCGTCCGGCTTGAGGATGTTCAGGTGCAGGTTGCCGTCGCCGATATGGCCGAACCAGACCACTTCGAAGTCGGGGTAGTTGGCCTCGACGATGCGGTCGATGTCGTGGAGGAAGGCCGGGACCTGGCCGACGGTGACCGAGATGTCGTTCTTGTACGGCGTCCAGTGGGAGATGGTCTCGGAGATGTACTCGCGCAGCTTCCACAGGTTCTGCAGCTGTTGCTCGCTCTGGCTCATCACGCCGTCCAGCACCCAGCCCTGCTCGACGCAGTGCTCGAAGGTGGCCAGTGCGTCGTTGGCGACTTCCTCGGTGGTGGCCTCGAACTCCAGCAGCGCATAGAAGGGGCAGGGCGTCTCGAAGGCCGCCGGCACGTCACCACGGGCCAGCACCTTGGCCAGGGCCTTGTCGGAGAAGAATTCGAAGGCAGTGAGGTCAAGCTTGTTCTGGAAGGCGTGCAGCACCGGCATGATCGAATCGAAATCCGGGGTGCCGAGGACCATGGCGGTGAGGTTCTTCGGCGCGCGATCCAGGCGCATGGTGGCCTCGACCACGAAGCCCAGGGTGCCCTCGGCGCCGATGAACAGCTGGCGCAGGTCATAGCCGGTGGCGTTCTTGATCAGGTCGCGGTTCAGCTCCAGCAGCTCGCCGGTGCCGGTGACCACCTTCAGGCCGGCGACCCAGTTGCGGGTCATGCCGTAGCGAATGACCTTGATCCCGCCGGCATTGGTACCGATGTTGCCGCCAATCTGGCTGGAACCTGCCGAGGCGAAATCAACCGGGTAGTACAGGCCCTTCTCTTCCGCGAAGTTCTGCAGCTGCTCGGTCACCACGCCCGGCTGGCACACCGCCGTGCGGTCGTATTCGTTGAAGGCGAGGATCTGGTTCATGTAGTCGAACGCCACCACCACCTCGCCGTTGGCCGCCACCGCAGCGGCCGAAAGCCCGGTACGCCCGCCGGACGGCACCAGCGCCACCTTGTGCTGGTTGGCCCAGCGCACGATGGCCTGCACCTGCTCGATGGTCTTGGGGAAGACGATGGCGGTCGGTGCCGGGGCGAAATGCTTGGTCCAATCCTTGCCGTAGGCCTCCAGGGAGGCGGCGTCGGTCAGCACCTTGCCGGGTTCGACCAGGGTCTTCAGTTCTTCGATCAGGGCGGCGTTGGTCATCAGAGGAACTCTCGAATCATTCATGGTCGCCCTGAGAACGTTTCAGGTCGCAACCGAGCAAGGAAAAAGGAAGGCATGCTAGCATACGCACCCCGTGAATCATGCCTTACAGGCGTTTTACGGGGTAGCTGCCGCACAGCCTGCTTCTGACTTCACTACCGGGACAAATAGGTACGCAGATGAGCAAGACCTCTCTCGAAAAGAGCAAGATCAAGTTCCTTCTCCTCGAAGGCGTCCACCAGAACGCCGTCGACACCCTGAAGGCCGCCGGCTACAGCAACATCGAGTACCTCAAGGGCGCGCTCTCGGGTGACGAGCTGAAGGAAAAGATCGCCGATGCCCACTTCATCGGCATCCGCTCCCGTACCCAACTGACCGAAGAAGTGTTCGACTGCGCGAAGAAACTGATCGCCGTGGGCTGCTTCTGCATCGGCACCAACCAGGTCGACCTCGACGCCGCCCGTGCCCGTGGCATCGCGGTGTTCAACGCCCCCTATTCCAACACCCGCTCGGTCGCCGAGCTGGTCCTGGCCGAGGCCATCCTGCTGCTGCGCGGCATTCCGGAGAAGAACGCCTCCTGCCACCGTGGCGGATGGATCAAGTCCGCAGCCAACTCCTTCGAGATCCGTGGCAAGAAGCTCGGCATCGTCGGCTACGGCTCCATCGGCACCCAGCTGTCCGTCCTCGCCGAGGCCCTGGGCATGCAGGTCTACTTCTACGACGTGGTCACCAAGCTGCCCCTGGGCAACGCCCAGCAGGTGGGCAACCTGCACGAGCTGCTGGGCATGAGCGACATCGTCTCCCTGCACGTGCCGGAACTGCCGTCCACCCAGTGGATGATCGGCGAGAAGGAAATCCGCGCCATCAAGAAGGGCGGCATCCTGATCAACGCCGCACGCGGCACCGTGGTCGAGCTGGACCACCTGGCCGAAGCCATCAAGGACGAGCACCTGATCGGCGCCGCCATCGACGTGTTCCCGGTGGAGCCCAAGTCCAACGACGAGGAATTCGCCAGCCCGCTGCGTGGCCTGGACCGCGTGATCCTGACCCCGCACATCGGCGGCTCCACCGCCGAGGCCCAGGCCAACATCGGCCTGGAAGTGGCCGAGAAGCTGGTGAAGTACAGCGACAACGGCACCTCCGTGTCTTCCGTGAACTTCCCCGAAGTGGCCCTGCCGTCGCACCCGGGCAAACACCGCCTGCTGCACATCCACCAGAACATCCCGGGCGTGATGAGCGAGATCAACAAGGTGTTCGCCGACAACGGCATCAACATCTCCGGCCAGTACCTGCAGACCAACGACAAGGTCGGCTACGTGGTGATCGACGTCGACGCCGAGTACTCGGACCTGGCGCTGGAGAAGCTGCAGCACGTGAATGGCACGATCCGCAGCCGCGTCCTGTTCTAACCTCAGGGCTGCTGCGCGTCGGCGATACGGCGTTGGGAACGGTCTCGAAGTGCTCATTTACAGTCGTAAACTCCGCGCTTCTCGACCATTCCCGCCTTGTATCGCTCTAGCTCGCGAGCCCTGACGACGGAGCTGGACAGTAAAAGGGAGGCCTCGGCCTCCCTTTTTCGTGCCTGCGATTTCACGTGCATCAACGATGCACCGTGAGAATGGCCTCGACGTGCTCATTTACAGCCGGGAACGCCGTGCCTCTCGCACCATTCCCGCCTTGTCTCGCTCTAGCTCGCGAGCTCTGACAACGGAGCTGGACAGTAAAAGGGAGGCCTCGGTCTCCCTTTTTCGTGCCTGCGATTTCACGTGCATCAACGATGCGCCGTGAGAATGGCCCCGAAGTGCTCATTCACAGTCGGGAACACCGCGCCTATCGACCATTCCCGCCTTGTCTCGCCCTGGCTCGCGAGCCCTGACGACGAAGCTGGACAGTAAAAAGGGAGGCCTCGGCCTCCCTTTCTCATACGCGCGTTTTCACGCTCATTTCACGGTGACCGTGATTTTCTCGGAGATCACCGGCGGGTCCAGCGGGACGTGGTTCTTGTCGCCCACCAGCAATTGCAGGGTGTGCTTGCCCGGCGGCAGGGTCACTTCGGTTTCGGTCTGGCCCTTGCCGAAGTGCTTGAGGTTGTCGGTCATCGGCAGCGGCATGTTCATCGCCGGCTCCTGATCCAGGTCGATCAGCAGGTGGTGGTGGCCGGTCGCCGGTGCATCCACGCCTGCCGGCGCGACGCCCATGCCCTTGAGACCGAACTTGACGGTAAACGTCTTGTCCACAGTGGCGCCGTTGGCGGGCTCGATGAAATAGACCTTGGCACCTTCGGGTGCTGGCGTGCGGGGCATGTCCGCAAGAGCGGCCGCGGAAAAGGCCGAGAGCAGGGCCGCCAGGCCAAGGGGGGCGTACGCAAGCTTCATGACGAATCTCCTTGTTTCGTGAGCTACACAGACCTCCCGCCGCTGCGTAGGTTCACCGCCGGACCGTTCCGCCGGGTCTACGCTGGAGAAGCGGGAAGGCACCCATCAGACCATAACCGAGGTTTTCCCATGCGCCTGTTGTACTGCCTGTTGTTTCTACTGCCCCTGGCTTCGCCGTCGGTCCGGGCGGACCTCATCGACGACGTGTGGGAGCGGGGCAGCCTGCGGATCGCCCTGGTGGAAAACGATGCAGCCTTCGCCCTGCGCGACGGCGAACAGCTGCAGGGCTACGGGGTGGACCTGGGCAACGCCCTGGCCGACGAGCTGAACGTGAAGGCGGACTTCATCCCGGTCAGCCCCGACGAGCTGATGGAGAGTCTGCGCAGCGGCAAGGTGGACATCGCCCTCGGCAGCAGCCTGAAGACCGCCGGCGAGGACCCGCAACTGGAGCTCAGCGAGCCCTACACCCACACACCCGCGCCACCGACTGCCGCCACGAACCCGGCCACCCAGGGCCTGGCGCCCAGCCCGTCGAAGCCAGCCGCTCCGGCGGAAGGCATTCCCTTCCGCCGCGACAACCCGGCGTTCCGCAGCGCCCTGAACAATGCACTGGGCAAGCTGCGCAGCACGGGCCACCTGGAGCAGTTGGAACAGAAATGGCACGGCGGCCACGAGGCACCCGCCGCGACAGCACCGCAGGCGCCCGCTTCGGCGCCGGAGCCCACCCCCGAACCGGCGACCTCAGAGTAGGTCGTCCGCCTCCAGGGCTGCGAGGCAGGCCTGCGCGGCCTCCAGCTGCGTCTCGTTGAACACCCGTACCCCGGCCTGCCGTAACAAGGCGGCCGTCACCCCCTCCCCGGGGATACGGGTGCCGGTGAAGGTGCCGTCGTAGGCCTCTTCGTTTCCGCAGGACGGGCTCCGCGCCTTGAGCACGGCCACCGCGATGCCGTGGTGCCGCACCAGCTCCAGAGCCAGGCGCGCACCCGCGACGAAAGCCGTGGTGACGTCCTCGCCGCCATCGGTCATCACCCGCGCCTGCCCCTCCAGCACCTGGAGGCCCTGCCCACCGGGAATCTCGGCCGGCGGGCGCGGCGTCGGCAGCCCGCCTTCCACCTCGGGGCACACCGGCACCACGCGCCCCTCGTCCTGCCAGCGTTGCAGCAGGTCATAGGGGCCGTGGGCGCCGCCGTCGTAACGCACCCGCTGTCCGAGCAGGCAGCGGCTGATCAGAATCTTCTGCATGGTGATCTCCTCGGCGCGCAGGGTACTCCCGGGCCACACCCGGTAACAGCCCGAGGCCCCACACCCCGTCGCACCCACCTTTGGCTGGCCCATCCTTCGGCGGGAAACGCCGTCCGGCCCTGGCATCCGCCACAGGCCCCGCCCACACTGCGGCCGCCCCTTCGCGAAGGACAGTCGCCATGCCCATAACAAGAAAAGCCCTGCCCCCGCTCCTCGCCTGCCTCACCCTGCTGGCCGCCAACATCAGCCACGCGGACCTCCAGGTCCTGGACAACGGCCAACTCGGCCAGGTGACCGGCCAATCCGGCCTGAGCATCCGCCTGGATGTGATGTCCCGCATCGACCGGCTGACCTGGACCGATGACGGCGGCAACGCCTCCCTGCGCAACATCCGCATCGACAACGGCTGCCTCAGCGCCGCCGATTGCCCCAACGGCGCCGGTGGCAGTTTTGCCCTCGGCCCGGCGCAACTGGGCCTGACCCTGCCGGTGTTCAACGTCGACCAGCCGACCCTGATGGTGGATGTGATCAAGAACGCCAGCGGCGTCGAGCAGATGGTGCTGACCCTGCCGGACCTGACCACCATCAACGACCAGCTGATCCAGTCCGGGCTGCCGGCCCAGCGCATCCGCATGCGGGTGGCCGCCGACATGTACGTCGGCGAGAGCAGCCTGGGCAGCATCGAGGTGCGCGACATCGTCGACCTGCGCGGCACCCTCAAGGTCTGGGGGCACTGAGCCCCCTGGCGATCAGAGCGGCGTATCGCCCCGGCGGCGGAACCAGCCGGTGAGGGACAGCCGCTCGCGGTTGGCCGGCAGCACCTCGTGGGGCAGGTCGCCCGAGAGGAACACCACCAGGGTGCCGGCCTCCGGCTCCACGTCACGGATCGAGCCGTCGGCGAAGTAGAGCCGCAACTGGCCACCCTGCTCGGGCTGCCAATCGGGATTGAGGTAGAGCACGGCGGAGACCGTGCGGCGATCGTCATCGCGGAAGCGGTCCACGTGCTTCCGGTAGAAGGCGCCGGGCGGGTAGAGCGCAAAGTGCGCCTCGAAATCCTCCAGCCCCAGGAACAGCTCGCGGTTGAGCACCAGCCGCAGCTCGTCCATCAGCGCCAGGTAGCGATCGGAAACCTCGGCCTGCCCCGGCTCCAGCCAATCGATGCTGTCGCCACGGATGCCCTCGCGGACCTGCAGCGCATCGCCACGGCCGATGCCGGCCTGGCTCAGCACCCCGGCCGCAGCACGCGCCCTGCATTCGCCGGCCAGCGCCGCCACGAAGTCGTTGTCCAATGCGCTGGCGAGCAGGCACCAGCCTTGGCGGGCAAGGCCATCGGCAAGCGTGTCCGGGGAAAATTCAAAGGGGGGGGTCGGCATGGTCGGGGCATTCTAAATGGGCGCTATAACGCCGCCTACAGGGCGAACGGAAAAATCTTTCACGCCCGACGAAGGCCTCCTGCAAGCACGCTTCACCGCCCCTGCAACCGCCCGCCAGGCCTGGCGTCCATAGCCTAGAACGAATTTCATGCGCAGGGCCCCGGCATGCCTCGACAAGCACCCCAAGCCCCCGGAAAATAGCCCGCGCCGCACCACCCCYGTGAATCGTCGGCACCCCGGCCGAACCGAGCCCGCCCCTCCGGGTCCTAGAACAACACCGGCTCTCGTTTCCCCCCAGGAGATCCCATGCGCCTGCTTCTCGCTGTCACCTTCCTGCTACTCGGTCTGCCGGCGTTGGCCGACGACCACGCCAGCCTTTACCAGGCGGCGGGCTGGCCGGAACAGCGGGCGCATTTCACCGACGCGCTGAGCGCCGCGCAGCAGCGTTACCAGAAGAGCCTGCCGCCGGCCGTCTACCAGGCGCTGGTGGACAACAGCAACCGCCGCTTCCAGGGCCAGGCCATGGACCAGCGCGCCCTCGCCGCACTGCGAGCCAACCTGAACGATCCACGCCCGGCCCTGGCCTTCTTCCAGTCGCCGCTGGGGCGCAAGATCACCGCCGCCGAGGTTCTGGCCACCCGCCGTGACCAGCTCGCCAAGAACGCCAACGGCCTGCCGCGCATGGAAGCCAACGCCACCCGCCAGTTGCAGGTGCGCCACCTGGCCCAGGCCCTGCCGGCGCGGGAGGCGGGTGCCGAGGTCAGCCTCGCCCTGGCCGGCGTCGCCGCCGACAGCCTGAGCCAGATGCTCCCCGGCCTGCTGGGCGGCGGCCAGGCCCAGGGCATGCTCGACGGCCAGCGCCAGCGCCTGATGGAGCAGATCGGCAACGACCTGGACAACACGCTGCTGTACGTCTATCGCGGGCTGTCGGACCCGGAAATGGAAGAGTTCGTCACCTTCGCCGAATCCCGCGAAGGCCGCGCCTATTACCAGGCCGCCCTGGCCGCCGTGCGCGCCAGCCTGGCGGTGGGGCAGGACGCCTCCAGCCTCGCCCCCTGAGGCGAGGCCCGCCCACTCACTCCAGGCGCTGCCTGAGGAATTCGAAGTAGCGCTCGCGGTAGGCCGCCGACTCGTTCACCAGGTGATGCCCGGCGCCGGGCAGCATCAGCACCTCGGGCGCATCGAACTTGGCCTGCAACACCTGCAGGTTGTGCCGCCAGTCCACCGTCATGTCGCCATCGCCCTGGATCACCAGCGGCCGGTGCGGGCTGCGCTGGGCGGCCTCGATGCGCGGCACCCAGCGCGACAGGGCTCCGACCCAGGCGGTGGGCAGGCTGCGCGGCTGCAGCGGGTCGCGGTTGTGGACGAAGTCGATGAACTCCGCATCGCTGGAGTTGACGCTGAAGCGCCGGGGGATGGACTCCACGAACGGGCGCAGCATCAGGTAGCTGAAACGCGACCAACCCCAGGCACGCGGGCGCACCAGCGGGGCGAACAACAGGGTGCGGCCCAGCCCGGGCGGCGGCAAGCCGGTGAGCAGGAAGTCCAGCAGGATGGCCCCGCCCGTGCTCTGCCCGGCCAGGTGCCAGGGCTGCGGCAACCCCAGCCGCTCGGCCTCGCCCAGCAGCGCCACCAGCACCGCCTGGTACTCGGCGAAATCGCCGATGCTGGCCCGCTCGCCACTGGACAGGCCGTGCCCGGGCAGGTCGCAGGCGATCACCGTAAAGCCCATCTCCAGCGCCCAGTCCACCAGGTGGCGGTACAACCCCATGTGGTCGTAATAGCCATGCAGCATCACCAGGGTGGCGCGGGGCTGTGCCGGCCACCAGGCCTGGGTGGCGATGCGGTAGCCGCCCACGTCCAGGCTGCCGAGGCGCACATGGGGCGCCGGCTTGCGCATCGCCAGGTCCAGCCCGTAGTAGCGACGGTAGGTCGCCGCCAGCTCCAGGTCTGGGGCGTCGGCGGCCAGCGGGCGCAGCAGCGGGCGCAGTTGTTCGGGTTGCGGAGCGTCGGACATCGGGGCTTCCAGGCGGCAGGGCAGTCGGGCTCGCCGCTTCTCGGGGCGGCAGTGGCTGCCGATATTCAGCTGCACGGCCGGCCATGGCAAGCTATGCGCCCCGCACAAGGTCGGCTCCCATGCGTTCATTTCCCCTCAAGTCCCTGCTCCTCGGCCTGCTGGCCCTGGCCGTCGTCATTGCCCTGGGCCTGGCCTACCGCTGGTACGAGGGGCGCTACATCCGCCCCTTCGACGAGCGCACGGCGCTGTTCTCCGGCGATGCACTGCACCTGCCGGCCTCCCTCGCCGGGCCGGGGCCGATCCGCCTGGTGCACTTCTTCGACCCGGCCTGCCCGTGCAACGTCGGCAACCAGCAGCACCTGGGGGAGCTGATCGAACGCTTCGCCGACCAGGGCGTGACCTTCTATGCGGTGCAGAAACCCGGCAGCCAGGGGCACCTGCCGCAGAACCTGCAGCGCATGCAGCTGCTGGCCGGACTGCCGGGGGCCGAGGCCATTCCCGCCACGCCTGCCGTGGGCATCTGGGACCGCGACGGCAAGCTGGCCTACTTCGGCCCCTACAGCGAGGGGGCGGTGTGCAACTCGGCCAACAGCTTCATCGAACCCATCATCGAGGCGCTGCTCGCCGGCCGAGCTGTGGAGGCGACCCACACCCTGGCGGTGGGCTGCTACTGCGAATGGGCGCCGGCCGGCGGCTGATCCAGCCCGGCCGGGCGAAAGCGCTGGAAGATGGCCTCCGTTTCACCGCTGGCGTTCATTGCCCGCAGCTCCCCATTCAGCGCCTTCACCAGGGCCTCGCCCCGGGGCGAACTGCGCGCCACCAGCAGGTAAAAGGCCTTGCGCGACGGCAGCACGAGGTAGCGCAGGGTCCCGTCGGCCCGGTAGGCGCCCAGTTCGATGCCGCCGTAGAGCGGTTCGATTTCGCTGGGGAACAGGTCGCAGCGCTGGCGCGTCACCAGGTCCAAAGCCTGCTGCACACTGGCCACCCGCTGGGGCTCATCGGTGATGCCGTAGGGGTCGTAGTTGTAGCCGATCACGCCGCACAGCCGCTGGCTGGCCAGGGCACCCGGCGCCTTGATGTCCGGCGGTGAGGGAAAGCGGGTGGCGGAATAGAACAGCCCGAGGCGGGTGTGGTAGAGCGGCTCGCTGTAGTGGGCGAACGCCGCTCGCTCGGGGGTGTAGCTGGCGTCCCAGGTCACCTCGCAGTTCTGGCGGGAGGCGTAGTCCGCCAGTTCCTGCTGCACCCGCGCCCAGGGCAGGTAGCTCACGTCGTAGTCGTATCCGAGGTGCTTCAGCGCGGTGAGCACCAGGGTCGCGGCCGAACCGGTGAGCCGCGATTGATCAGGCTTGCCGTCATAGCGCTCCCAGTAGGTGAAGGGTGGCCACTCGTTGCCGCCACCGAGGCAGATCTTCACCGGCTCCGCCGCCCAGGCGCCTGCGCCCCCGGCCAGCAGCCCCAGCATTGCCACACATCTGAGCATTGCACCGCCCTCATCCAGGTCTGGCCGACGCCCCTGTCACTACGGTCGCCTTCCCTGCCGCCACCGCGATGGCCCTTGAGGACGCGGTGTCATTCCGAGCATAGACCAGCCGAGGCGACCGACAGGTGCCGGGCGCCCGGCGTATGCCCCTCCCAGCGCTGGAAGGCCCGGTAGAACGGCGACAGCTCGGCGAAGCCGCAGGCCCGGGCCACCTCGCGCACGCCGTGGCCGGCGTCGAGCAGCTCACGGGCACGCATGCGCCGCACCTCGTCATGCAGGGCGCGAAAGCCCGTGCCCTGTTCGGCCAGACTGCGCTGCAGGGCACTGCGGGTCATGCCCAGGGCCTGGGCGCAGGCAGCCAGGGTGCAGTCACCACGCTCCAGGCGCAGGGCCAGCCAATAGCGCACCCGCTCCTGCAGCTGGTTCTCCACCAGCTCCGCCAGTTGCCGCTCGGCCTCCCGCTCCAGCACCTCGAACACCCTCGGGCTGGCGCTGCCCAGGGGGCGGGCCAGCAGCGACCGGGGCAACAGCAACGCATCGTGGGGCTGGGCGAACAGCGGCTCCACCCCGAACAGCCGACGGTGCTCAGCCAGGCGCCGGGGCGCGGGGTGGCGGAAGCACACACCCAGCAGCGGCAGCGGCTCCCCCAGCACCGCGCCGAGCATGCGGCTCAGCAGCAGGGCGACGCACTCCACCTGCTGGCGCAGGTGCCCCACCCCGACGTAGTGCAGGTCGATGACCAGCCGGGCCACTTCGCCGTGCTCCTCCAGGCGCGCGGCGAAGCCGCCGGAGGCGACGTGCTGGTAGCGCACGAAGGCCTCAAGGCCCTGGCGCAGGTCACGGGCGGCCTGCAGCAGGTAGCCCATGACGTCCATCGGCCGGGGGCGCATGACCTCGCCCAGGTGCAGGCCGATGTCGTCGTCACCGGTCATGCCGGCCATGGCCAGCCAGAAGCGCGGGGCGCTGTCGTGGTCCTCGCGACCGTCCAGCCAGGGCACGGACGGCGCCAGGCCGAACACCCGGCGGTAGGTGTCGGTGGGGTCCAGGCCAAGCTCGGCCAACGCTTCGTAGAGCAGGCGGCGCAGGGTCGAGGAATGGGTCAGGGCAGGGCGGGGGAACGGCGAGAAATCCATGGCACCTCCGGAGTGACCAAATGCTCTGCGCTTCGCGGCATCTGGTCAATGCCAGCGCAGCGGCCGCTGCGCAGAATGGCGCCCACTACAACAAGGAGAATCCGCCCATGAAACGTACCCTGACCGTCCTTGCCGTGGTGGTGGCCGCCGCCGCTGCCGGCGCCACCTGGTACACCCAGAGCAAGAAGCCGGTGCGCGATGGCGAACTGGCCCTGAGCAACCTCCAGGCCCCGGTGAGCGTCCGCTACGACGAACGCGGCGTGCCGCACATCCGCGCCGAGAACGAGGCCGACATGTACCGCGCGCTGGGCTTCGTCCACGCCCAGGACCGCCTGTTCCAGATGGAGATGCTGCGCCGCCTGGCCAAGGGCGAGCTGGCCGAAGTGCTGGGCCCGCGCCTGGTGGAGACCGACCGCCTGTTCCGCACCCTCGAACTGCGCCACCACGCCCAGGAATACGTGCGCCGGATGGACCGCAACAGCCCGTCGGCCAAGGCGCTGGAGGCCTACCTGGACGGCATCAACCAGTACCAGGTCAGCCGTCCGGCTCCGGTCGAGTTCGACCTGCTGGGCATCCAGAAGCAGCCGTTCACCGTCGAGGACACCTTCGCCGTGGCCGGCTACATGGCCTACAGCTTTGCCGCGGCCTTCCGCACCGAGCCGGTGCTGACCTACATCCGCGACGAGCTGGGCGCGGACTACCTGCGCGCCTTCGACCTGGACTGGCACCCCGAAGGGGTGGTGGGCCAGAAGCTGGCCGCTGCCGACTGGAAGGCCCTCAACAGCCTCGCCCGGGTCAGCCACCAGGCGCTGGTGGAGGCCGGCCTGCCACAGTTCGAGGGCAGCAACGCCTGGGCGGTTTCCGGCAGCCGTACCGCCAGTGGCAAGCCGCTGCTGGCCGGTGATCCGCACATCCGCTTCGCCGTGCCGGCCGTGTGGTACGAGGCGCAGATGAGCTACCCGGGCTTCGACCTCTACGGCCACCTGCAGGCGCTCAACCCCACCGCGTCGCTGGGGCACACCGCCCGCTTCGCCTGGAGCCTGACCATGTTCCAGAACGATGACCTGGACCTGGTGGCGGAGAAGGTCAACCCGGACAACCCCAACCAGGTCTGGTACCAGGGCCAGTGGGTGGACATGACCCAGCGCGAGGAAGTGCTGAAGGTGAAGGGCGCCGACCCCATCACCCTCACCCTGCGCCGCTCGCCCCACGGCCCCATCGTCAACGACGCCCTGGGTGCTACCGCCGGCAAGACCCCGATCGCCATGTGGTGGGCCTTCCTGGAGACCGAGAACCCGGTGCTGGACGCCTTCTACCAGCTCAACCGCGCCGACACCCTGGACAAGGCCCGGGCGGCGGCGGAGAAGATCCACGCCCCCGGCCTCAACGTGGTCTGGGCCAATGCCGACGGCGACATCGGCTGGTGGGCCGCCGCACGCCTGCCGAACCGCCCGGCCGGAGTGAACCCGTACTTCATCCTCGACGGCAGCCAGGGCGAGGCGGACAAGCCGGGCTTCCTGCCCTTCAGCGCCAACCCCCACGAGGAGAACCCGGCGCGCGGCTACATCGTCTCGGCCAACTACCAGCCGCAATCGCCCACCGGCGTGGCCATCCCCGGCTACTACAACCTGCCGGACCGCGGCCAGCGCCTGGACAGCCGCCTGGCCGACGCCAGCGTGAAGTGGGACCTGAACAACAGCCAGGCCCTGCAACTGGACACCGCCACCGGCTACGGCCCGCGCCTGCTGGCACCGCTGCTGGACGACCTGCGGGCCGCCGCCGGCAACGACGACGAGCGCGCCCTGGTGGAGCAACTGGCCGCCTGGAAGGGCGATCACCCGCTGGAGTCCACCGCCGCCACGCTGTTCGAGCAGTTGATCTACGAACTGGCCAAGGGCGCCTTCCACGACGAACTGGGCGATGCCTTCTTCGACAACCTGCTGTCGACCCGCGTGCTGGACGTGGCCCTGCCACGCCTGGCCGCCGACGCCCAGTCGCCCTGGTGGGACGTGCGCGGCACCGAGGCCCGGGAGAGCCGGGCCGATGTGGTCAAGGCCGCCTGGCAGGCTAGCCTGGCGCACCTGGAGAAAACCTTCGGCGCCGACCGCGCGAGCTGGACCTGGGGCCGGGCCCACACCCTCACCCACGGCCACCCGCTGGGTCAGCAGAAGCCGCTGGACCGGCTGTTCAACGTCGGCCCCTTTGCAGCACCGGGCGCCCACGAGATGCCCAACAACCTGGCCAACCGGGTCGGCCCGGCGCCGTGGGAGGTGGTCTACGGGCCGTCCACCCGCCGCCTGATCGACCTCGCCGACCCGGCCCACGGGCTCGGCATCAACCCGGTGGGGCAGAGTGGCGTGCCGTTCGACCGTCACTACGCGGACCAGGCCGGGCGCTACATCGAGGGCCAGTACGTGCCGATGCACATGAGCGACGAGGACGTGCGGGCCAACACCCGCGACACGCTGAAGCTGGTGCCACGCGCCCAGTGACCCGAGCACGCCCCCGGCCCCAGCGGGCCGGGGGCGTTGTCGTTGCTACGGCGTGCTCGTGGTACGTCAGGCCCGACGCGCTGGGTACGACCGGCCTGTACAGCTCCACGCCAGGACACGCCCACGAAAAAGGCCACCCGAAGGTGGCCTTTCTCGTTTCACGCGGCGATCAGGCCGAAGCCGGCTGGGCGCTGCGCTTGTTGCTGGAGGCAGCTTCCAGGGCCATGGCTTCCATGGCCTCCTGGATGGCGCGCTTGCGGCGCTCTTCGGCCTTGCGGCTGAAGTACCAGGCCAGGAAGGTGAACAACGAAACGCTCAGCAGGATCAGGCTGGCGACGGCGTTGATCTCCGGCTTCACGCCCAGGCGCACGGCGGAGAAGACCTCCATCGGCAGGGTGGTGGAGCCGGGGCCGGAGACGAAGCTCGCCAGTACCAGGTCGTCCAGGGACAGGGCGAAGGACATCATCCCGCCCGCTGCCAGGGACGGCGCGATCATGGGAATGGTGATCAGCAGGAACACCTTCCACGGGCGCGCGCCCAGGTCCATGGCCGCTTCTTCGATGGACAGGTCCAGCTCCCGCAGGCGCGCCGACACCACGATGGCCACGTAGGCCGAGCAGAAGGTGGTGTGGGCGATCCAGATGGTCACCAGCCCGCGCTCCTGGGGCCAGCCGATGAGCTGGGCCATGGCCACGAACAGCAGCAGCAGGGACAGACCGGTGATCACCTCGGGCATGACCAGCGGCGCGGTGACCATGCCGCCGAACAGCGTGCGGCCACGGAAGCGCGGGATGCGGGTCAGCACGAAGGCCGCCAGGGTGCCCAGGGCCACGGCGGAGATGGCGGTGTAGAAGGCGATCTCCAGGGAGCGCATCACCGAGGTCATCAACTGGGTGTTGTCCAGCAGGCCGACGTACCACTTGATCGACCAGCCGCCCCACACCGTCACCAGCTTGGAGGCGTTGAAGGAGTAGATGACCAGGATGACCATCGGCAGGTAGATGAACAGCAGACCCACCCACAGCATCAGGTTGGAGAAACTGAAGCGCTTCATACCTTGCCCTCCAGTTCCTTGGCCTGGTTACGGTTGAACAGGATGATCGGGACGATCAGGATCGCCAGCATCACCACCGCCAGGGCGGATGCCACCGGCCAGTCGCGGTTGTTGAAGAACTCCTGCCACAACACCTTGCCGATCATCAGCGTCTCCGGTCCGCCGAGCAGCTCGGGGATCACGAACTCGCCCACCACCGGGATGAACACCAGCATGGAGCCGGCGATGATGCCGTTCTTGGACAGCGGCACGGTGATCTTCCAGAAGCTGTTGAAGTTGCTCGAACCAAGGTCCGCAGCGGCTTCCAGCAGGCTGAGGTCGTGCTTGACCAGGTTGGCGTACAGCGGCAGCACCATGAACGGCAGGTACGAATAGACCACGCCGATGTACACCGCGAGGTTGGTGTTGAGGATCTGCAGCGGCTCGCTGATGACCCCGATGCTCATGAGGAAGCCGTTGAGCAGGCCGTTGTTGCTGAGGATGCCCATCCACGCGTAGACGCGGATCAGGATCGCGGTCCAGGTCGGCATCATGATCAGCAGCAGCAGCACGGTCTGCGCTTCCTTGCTGGCGCGGGCGATGGCGTAGGCCATCGGGTAGCCGATCAGCAGGCAGAGCAGGGTGCTGAAGAAGGCGACCTTCAGCGAGCCCAGGTAGGCCGCCAGGTAGAGTTCGTCCTCGTTCAGCATCAGGTAGTTGCCGAGGTTGAGGACGATCTGCAGCTGGTTATCGGCCCAGGTGTAGATCTCGGTGTACGGGGGGATGGCCACGTCCGCTTCCGCGAAGCTGATCTTCAGCACGATGGCGAAGGGCAGCAGGAAGAACAGGAACAGCCAGAGGAACGGGACCCCGATCACCGCATGCCGGCCCGTGGGCAGGCGCTTCTTTATGCTGGATATTTTCATGACCGCAGCACCACCCCGCTGTCGTCCTCCCACCATACGAAGACTTCATCTTCCCAGGTCGGCCGGGCACCGCGACGTTCGGCGTTGGCAACGAACGACTGGACGATGGAGCCGCCGGGCAGCTGCACGTAGAACACCGAGTGGCCGCCGAGGTAGGCGATGTCGTGGATCTTGCCGCGGGACCAGTTGTACTCGCAGGTGGGCTGCTCGGTGGTGACCAGCAGCTTCTCGGGGCGCAGGGCGTAGGTGATGCGCTTGTCCTGCACGGAGGTGGTCACGCCGTGGCCGACGTAGATCGGCCGTTCCAGCTCGGGGCAGGCGATCAGGGCATGGTCTTCGGCGTCCTCCACCACTTCACCGTCGAACAGGTTGACGTTGCCGATGAACTCGCACACCAGGCGGCTGATGGGGGTCTCGTAGATGTCCACCGGGCTGCCGATCTGCTCGATGCAGCCCAGGTGCATGATGGCGATGCGCTGGGCCATGGTCATGGCCTCTTCCTGGTCGTGGGTCACCATCACGCAGGTCACGCCCACGCGCTCGATGATCTCCACCAGTTCCAGCTGCATCTGCGAACGCAGCTTCTTGTCCAGGGCGCCCATGGGCTCGTCGAGCAGCAGCAGCTTGGGCCGCTTGGCCAGGGAGCGGGCCAGGGCCACGCGCTGGCGCTGGCCGCCGGACAGCTGGTGCGGCTTGCGCTTGGCGTACTGGGTCATCTGCACGAGCTTGAGCATCTCGTTGACCCGCTCTTCGATCTCGGCTGCGGGCAGGCGATCTTGTTTGAGTCCGAAGGCGATGTTCTGCGCGACAGTCATATGCGGGAAGAGCGCATAGGACTGGAACATCATGTTGATGGGGCGCTCGTAGGGCGGCATGTCGGTGATGTCGACACCGTCCAGGTAGATGCGCCCTTCGGTCGGGCGTTCGAAACCGGCGAGCATCCGCAACAGGGTCGACTTGCCCGAGCCCGAGCCCCCCAGGAGGGCGAAGATCTCGCCCTTGTTGATGGTCAGCGAGACGTCGTCGACCGCGAGGGTCTCGTCGAACTGCTTGGTTACCCGGTCGATCTTGACCAGCACCTCTTTGGGTTGCTGGCCGCCCTCGAGGGCTTTCTTGTAGGCGCCGGAGGCTATAGCCATTACCACACACTCCCAGATTCTTGCTTAGCCGGCCATTATGGCCGGTCGCGTTCAGTACTGCCTGAAAGGCGCGAGCCATTCATCCTGGTTCGCCCTGCGCCCGCTTGTGTAGGCACCGCACGCTCCCTGCCGCGCGGCGCCCCTGTTATCACTTGCCCGATTTCACCTTGGTCCAGGTGCGGGTCATCAGCCGCTGGACCTTGGGCGGCAGCTCTGCCGATACGTAGAGCTTGTCCAGGACCGCTTGTGGCGGATAGACGGACTCATCGGTCCGTACTTCCTGCTTCATGAACTCGCCGGCCTTGGTGTTGGGGTTTGCATAGCCGACGCTGTCACTGACCTGGGCGATCACCTCGGGACGCAGCAGGTAGTCGATGAAGGCGTGGGCCTCCTTGACGTTGGTGGCGTCGGCCGGGATGGCGATCATGTCGAACCAGAGGTTGGCACCTTCCTTCGGGATGGCGTAGGCGATCTTCACGCCCTTGCCGGCTTCCTCGGCGCGCGCAGCGGCCTGGAAGATATCACCGGAGAAGCCGGCGGCCACGCAGATGTCGCCGTTGGCCAGGTCGCCGATGTACTTGGAGGAATGGAAGTAGGTAACGTAGGGGCGCACCGCCATCAGCTTGGCCTCGGCCTTCTTGTAGTCGGCGGGGTTCTTGCTGTTGGGGTCCAGGCCCAGGTAGTTGAGCACGGCCGGCAGCATCTCGTCGGCCGAGTCGAGGAAGGCGACGCCGCAGCTGCTGAGCTTCTTGATGTTCTCGGGCTCGAAGAGCACGGACCAGGAGTCGATCTTGTCGACGCCCAGCGCCGCCTTGACCTTCTCTTCGTTGTAGCCGATGCCGTTGGTGCCCCAGAGGTAGGGAACGGCGTACTGGTTGCCGGCGTCGTTGGCCTCAAGGCGCTTGAGCAGCACGGGGTCGAGGTTGTCCCAGTTCTTCAGCCGGGCGCGGTCGAGCTTCTGGAAGGCGCCGGCCTTGATCTGCTTGCCGAGGAAGTGGTTCGAGGGGACGACCACGTCATAGCCGGTGCGGCCGGCCAGCAGCTTGCCCTCGAGGGTCTCGTTGGAGTCGAAGACGTCGTAGACCGGGCGGATACCGGTTTCCTTCTGGAAATCGGCCAGGGTGGTCTCGCCGATGTAGTCGGACCAGTTGTAGATGTGCACCGTCTGCTCTGCCTGGGCCTGGCTGGCCAGGGTCAGGACGGCAGCGGTGATCAGGGTTTTGCCGAAGGAAACTCGCACACTTCAGTCCTCTTGTTCGCGCCGGGCCGCCCGCACGCAGGCAGGGCGGCAGTCATTGGGTTCGGGGTCAGCGCCCGCTCTTTATCCGGGTCCAGTCACGGGTCAGCCAGCGCTGCACTTCGCGAGGGCGTTCCCGGGCCACGTAAAGCTTGGCCATCACGTCCGGCGCAGGGTACACGCCGGGGTTGTCGCGCACGCTGGCATCCACCAGCGGCATCGCGTCCTTGTTGGCATTGGCATAGGACACGTAGTTGCTGATGCTGGCGATCACGTCGGGCCGCATCAGGTAGTTGATGAAGGCATGGGCCTCCTCGACGTGCTGGGCGTCGCGGGGGATGGCCAGCATGTCCGCCCACATGGCGGTGCCTTCCTTGGGGATCAGGTAGCGGATCTCGTCCTGGCGTCCGGCTTCCCGGGCGCGGGTGGCGGCCTGGAGCATGTCGCCGGAATAGCCGAAGGCGATGCAGATGTCGCCGTTGGCCAGGTCGGCGATGGACTTGGAGGAGTGGAAGTAGGTGACCGAGGGGCGGACCTGGAGCAGCGCGGCGGTGGCCTTGTCGAAGTCGGCCCGCTCGTGGCTGTGGGGCGACATGCCCAGGTAGTTGATCATCTGCGGGATGACTTCGTCGCCGGTGTCCAGCAGGGCGACGCCGCAGGCGTGCAGCTTCTTCACCACGGCAGGATCGAAGAGCAGCGACCAGGAATCCAGGGCCGCGTCGTTGCCGAGGATGGCGCGGACCTTGTCGACGTTGAGGCCGATGCCGTTGGTCCCCCACAGGTAGGGGACGGAGTATTCGTTGCCCGGATCACCACTGGCCAGGCGTTCCAGCACGGCGGGATCGAGATGGGCGAGGTTGGGCAGCTTGGACTTGTCCAGCTTCTGGTAGGTACCGGCCCGCACCTGCTTGGCCAGGAAGTGGTTGGTGGGCACCACCACGTCGTAGCCGGAATGGCCAGTGGCGAGCTTGCCGTCGAGGGTTTCGTTGGAGTCGAAGACGTCGTAGACCACCCGGATGCCGGTCTCCTTCTGGAAGTTCTCCAGGGTGCCGGGGGCGATGTAGTCCGACCAGTTGTAGACGCGCACCACCCGCTCTTCCGCGCTGGCGGCGGACATGAGGAGGGCGCTGGCCAGCAACCCGTACAGCCAGGGACGTTTTCGCATGAGCGATCCTCTCGGGGATGACCGTCCCCCGGTTCAACCAGGGGACGGGGTACGACGGCTTACTTGCCCGACTTGATGGTGGTCCAGGTACGGGTCATCACGCGCTGCACCTTGGCCGGCAGGTCCGGGAAGGCGTAGAGCTTGGCCATGGTTTCCTGGCTCGGGTAGATGCCCGGGTCGGTACGGATCGCCTCATCCACCAGCGGGGTCGCGGCGGCGTTGCCGTTCGGGAACTGAACGACGTTGGTGATCTCGGCCATGATCTCCGGCTTCATGATGAAGTTCATGAAGGCGTATGCGGCGTCGGGGTTGGCGGCATCGGCGGGGATGGCGACCATGTCGAAGAAGGTGCCGGCGCCTTCCTTCGGAATGTTGTAGGCGACCTTCACGCCACCCTTGGCCTCTTCGGCGCGGGACTTGGCCTGGTACACGTCACCCGAGTAGCCGACTGCCACGCACAGGTTGCCGTTGGCCAGGTCGGAGATGTACTTGGAGGAGTGGAAGTAGGTGATGTAGGGACGGATCTTGAGGAACAGGGCCTCGGCTTCCTTCAGCTGTTTCGGGTCCTGGCTGGTGGGCTTGTAGCCCAGGTAGTGCAGGGCGATGGGGAGGATCTCGGTGGGCGAGTCGAGGAAGGAGACGCCGCAGGACTTCAGCTTCTCGATGTTCTCGGGCTTGAACAGCAGGTCCCAGGAGTTCACCGGGGCATTGTCACCCAGGACGGCCTTGACCTTCTCCGGGTTGTAGCCGATGCCGATGGAGCCCCACATGTAGGGGAAGGCGTACTGGTTGCCCGGGTCGGACACTTCGACGGTCTTCAGCAGGTTCGGGTCCAGGTTCTTCCAGTTCGGCAGCTTGGACTTGTCCAGCGGCTGGTAGACCTTGGCCTTGATCTGCTTGGCCAGGAAGTTGTTGGAGGGCACCACGATGTCATAACCGGACTTGCCGGCCAGGAGCTTGGCTTCGAGGGTCTCGTTGGAGTCGAAAACGTCGTAGACCACCTTGATCCCGGTTTCCTTGGTGAACTTCTCCACGGTGTCCGGGGCGATGTAGTCAGACCAGTTGTAGACGTGCAACACCTTTTCTTCTGCCTGGGCCACGCCGGCCACAGCGCCAGCCAGCGTCACGGCGAGCAGGGTCTTGCCGAAGGTTTTGAACATGCGGGTAGCTCCGTTTGTTGTTTAAGTGTCCGAGCGGCGTCGTAACCGAATACGCCACCGCCCGGTGAGCCTGGCCAACGCACTGGCACAGTCTAGGGTGGGGGGCGGTGCTTACAACAGCTCGCGGTAGCGATTGTTTGCAAACTCGCCCATTTGCTCAACCCAGAACTGCACTCGCGGTGAGGTCAAGGCACTTGCGAGCCTTGGTCACCAGTTCGTCGATCTCGTCCTTGGTGATCACCAGGGGGGGCGAAATGATCATCGTATCGCCCACCGCCCGCATGATCAGGCCATTGCGGAAGCAGTGCTCGCGGCACTGCATGCCCACGCCCAGGTCGTTGAAGCGCTCGCGGGTCTTCTTGTTCTTGACCAGCTCGAGTGCGCCAACCATGCCCACTCCACGCGCTTCACCGACCAGGGGATGGTCAGCCAGCTCCTGCCAGCGTTGCTGCAAATATGGTGCCGTTTCCGCCTTCACCTTCTCGACGATCTTCTCGTCACGCAGGATGCGGATGTTCTCCAGGGCCACGGCGGCCGCCACCGGGTGACCGGAGTAGGTGAAGCCGTGGTAGAACTCGCCACCCTGGTTGAGGACCTCGACGATCTCGTCACGGACGATGACGCCGCCCATGGGGATGTAGCCGGAGGTCAGGCCCTTGGCGATCGGCATCAGGTCCGGGGCGTTGCCGTAGTACTGGCTGCCGAACCATTCGCCGGTACGGCCGAAGCCGCAGATCACTTCGTCGGCGATGAACAGGATGTCGTACTTGGCGAGGATCTCGCGGATCTTCGGCCAGTAGGTTTCCGGCGGGACGATGACGCCACCGGCGCCCTGGATGGGCTCGGCGATGAAGGCGGCGACGTTCTCCTCGCCGACTTCGAGAATCTTCTTCTCCAGTTGCTCGGCCGCCCAGACGCCGAACTCGGCCGGGGCCATGTCGCCGCCCTCGCCGTACCAGTAGGGCTGGGGAATGTGCACGATGCCGGGGATCGGCAGGTCGCCCTGGCCATGCAGGGCCTTCATGCCGCCGAGGCTGACGCCGGCGACGGTGGAGCCGTGGTAGCCGTTCCAGCGGCCGATCACCACTTTCTTCTTCGGCTGGCCCTTGGTCGCCCAGTAGTGGCGGACCATGCGCAGCACGGTGTCGTTGGCCTCGGAGCCGGAGCCGGTGAAGAACACGTGGTTCATGCCGTCCGGCGCCAGCTCGGAAATGGCCTTGGCCAGTTCGATGGCCGGCGGGTGGGCGGTCTGGAAGAACAGGTTGTAGAAGGGCAGTTCGCGCATCTGGTTGGCCGCGGCCTGCACCAGCTCCTCGCGACCATAGCCGACGTTCACGCACCACAGGCCGGCCATGCCGTCCAGGATCTTGTTGCCTTCACTGTCCCAGACGTAGACACCTTCGGCCTTGGTGATGATGCGTGCACCCTTGGCATTCAGCGCCTTGTAGTCGGTGAAGGGCGGCAGGTGGTGGTCACGGCTGAGGGCCTGCCACTCAAGGGTCCTTGGATTGGTCACTTGGCTGTTCATTTCCATACCTCGTTAAACACTCTTCGGCGACGCCGGCCTTCACGGCCGGCGTGCCGGTTCCTGATCAGACGGAGAGCAGCAGGAACTCACGTTCCCAGGAGCTGATCACCCGTTTGAAGTTTTCGTGCTCGGCACGTTTCACGGCCACGTAGGCCTTGATGAACTTGCTGCCCAGGTACTTCTCGATCTCCCGGCAGGATTCCATCCGTTCCAGTGCTGCCTCGATGGTCAGCGGCAGGCGCAGGTTGCGGCGCTCGTAGCCACGGCCCTTCACCGGCGCACTCGGCTTCACGCCTTCCACCATCCCCATGTACCCGCACAGCAGGCTGGCCGCGATGGCCAGGTAGGGGTTGGCGTCGGCACCGGCCAGGCGGTTCTCCACGCGGCGGTTCTGCGGGTTGGCATCCGGCACGCGCAGGCCGACGGTGCGGTTCTCCTCGCCCCACTCCACGTTCACCGGCGCCGAGGTATCGGGCAGGAAACGGCGGAAGGAGTTCACGTTCGGGGCGAACAGCGGCAGTAATTCGGGGATGTACTTCTGCAAGCCCCCGATGTGCTGGAGGAACAGGTCGCTCATCGAACCGTCATCGTTGGAGAAGACGTTCTTGCCCGTCTTGATGTCGATCACGCTCTGGTGCAGGTGCATGGCGCTGCCCGGCTCGTCGGTGATCGGCTTGGCCATGAAGGTGGCGGCCACGTTGTGCTTGAGAGCGGCCTCGCGCATGGTGCGCTTGAACACCAGGATCTGGTCGGCCAGGTCCAGGGCATCGCCGTGACGGAAGTTGATCTCCATCTGCGCCGGGCCTTCCTCATGGATGAGGGTGTCCAGGTCCAGGTCCTGCGTCTCGCACCAGTCGTACATGTCCTCGAACAGCGGGTCGAACTCGTTCGCGGCATCGATGGAGAAGGACTGGCGGCCGGTTTCAGGACGGCCGGAGCGGCCCAGCGGGGCCTGCAGCGGGAAGTCCGGGTCGTCGCAGCGCTTGGTCAGGTAGAACTCCATCTCCGGCGCGACGATCGGCTTCCAGCCCTTGTCAGCGTAGAGCTTGAGCACCTTCTTCAGCAGGTTGCGGGGCGACAGCTCGATGGGGTTGCCCTGCTTGTCGAAGGTGTCGTGGATGACCATGGCGGTGGGCTCGATGGCCCAGGGCACCAGGTAGACGGCCTTCTCGTCCGGGCGGCAGAACATGTCGATATCCGCCGGGTCGAGCAGGTCGTAATAGATGTCGTCCTCGACATAGTCGCCGGTGACGGTCTGCAGCAGCACACTCTCGGGGAGGCGCATGCCCTTCTCGTCGAGGAACTTGTTGGTCGGCGAGATCTTGCCGCGCGCAATGCCGGTAAGGTCGCTGATCAAGCATTCAACTTCGGTGATTTTGCGTTCTTTCAGCCAGCTGGTGAGCTGGTCGAGCTTGGTAGTCATAAAGACCTCAGGGTTTGAGAGCCTCGACTGGAATAGCCGGGCTCAGCGTTGCCCCGCCCTCTCCCTGCAAGCCTCACCAAAGGCCTGGAAGATGGCGAGATATACGGGGTTGGAGCGAACCTGCCACTCGGGGTGCCACTGTACGCCGAGTGCGAAGGACCTGGCGCCTTCGACCGATACGGATTCGACCAACCCGTCGGGCGCCAGCGCTTCAACTCGAAGGCCGGGCGCCAGACGTTCAACGCCCTGGCCGTGGATGGAATTGACGAGAAACTCGCCCGGCACACCGAGGCCGGCGAGCACGCCACCCGGTTGCACGGAAACCGGGTGGCGCGGTGCGTACTGGACCTCCAGCGGCTGGTCTTCAGGCTCGCGGTGGTCCATGAAGCCCTCGACCTCATGCACCTTCTGGTGCAACGAGCCGCCGAAGGCCACGTTCATTTCCTGGAAGCCCCGGCAGATGCCCAGCACCGGCACGCCACGCTCCACTGCAGCACGCAGCAGGGGCAGGGTGATGGCATCGCGATCAGGGTCGTGGAGGGTGCCGGGCGCGCTGGCCGGGCCGGAATAAAGATGAGGTTCTACGTTGGAAGGCGAACCGGTGAACAGGAGTCCGTCTAGACTCTCCAGCAGGGCATCGATGTCCAGAATATCGCCCAGCGCCGGAATGATGAGGGGAATACCGCCAGCCCCAAGGGCTACCGCCCGAAGATATTTGTCACCTGCAACATGGTAGGGATGTGGACCGATCTGCTTGGTGCAAGCGGTTACGCCGATCAACGGCAGGCGAGACATGGGGCACCCGTTTTATTGCTGTTATGGGTTTCGGCCGAGCTTAGCGTTGTTCATTTTTTTACACAATAGGGCTGTAAAAAATTGAACACACCCCACTGGACGCCGCGCCGGGCATGGCTCCGAGCAGGGCCAAGATGCCCTGAAACGCCCCAAAATTGGCCATCGAGCCCCGCTTTAGGGCAAAATAGGGCGCTATTGACATCCAGGGGGCTTTTCGATTGACTCAACCCCTAGTCAATACGTGATTGATATTTTTAACAAGAAAGGTGTTGCATCATGTCGGTACCCCCGCGTGCCGTTCAGCTTCAAGAAGCGAACGAGTTCCTTAAGGAACATCCTGAGGTCCAGTTCGTCGATCTCCTGATCGCAGATATGAATGGTGTGGTTCGAGGCAAGCGAATCGAACGCGCCAGTCTCCACAAGGTCTACGAAAAAGGTATCAACCTCCCCGCCTCCTTATTTGCCCTCGACATCAACGGCTCTACCGTCGAAAGCACCGGCCTCGGCCTGGACATCGGCGATGCGGACCGTATCTGCTACCCGATCCCCGGCACCCTGTGCGACGAGCCCTGGCAGAAGCGCCCCACCGCGCAACTGCTGATGACCATGCACGAAATCGAAGGTGAGCCGTTCTTCGCCGACCCGCGTGAAGTCCTGCGCCAGGTCGTGGAGAAGTTCGACGAGCTGGGCCTGACCATCTGCGCCGCGTTCGAGCTGGAGTTCTACCTGATCGACCAGGAGAACGTGAACGGCCGTCCGCAGCCGCCGCGCTCCCCGATCTCCGGCAAGCGCCCGCAGTCCACCCAGGTCTACCTGATCGACGACCTCGACGAGTACGCCGATTGCCTGCAGGACATCCTCGAAGGTGCCAAGGTCCAGGACATCCCGGCCGACGCCATCGTCAAGGAAAGCGCCCCTGCCCAGTTCGAAGTCAACCTGCACCACGTGAACGACGCTCTCAAGGCGTGCGACTACGCGGTCCTGCTCAAGCGGTTGATCAAGAACATCGCCTACGACCATGAGATGGACAGCACCTTCATGGCCAAGCCCTACCCGGGCCAGGCGGGCAACGGTCTGCACGTGCACATCTCCCTGATCGACAAGAAGACCGGCAAGAACATCTTCGCTGCCGATGATCCCGAGCAGAACGCCGCCCTTCGTCATGCGGTCGGCGGTGTGCTCGAGACCATGGCCGCCTCGATGGCCTTCCTCTGCCCCAACGTCAACTCCTACCGCCGCTTCGGCGCACAGTTCTACGTGCCGAACGCGCCGAGCTGGGGCCTGGACAACCGCACCGTGGCCGTTCGCGTGCCCACCGGCAGTTCCGACGCAGTGCGCATCGAACACCGCGTAGCCGGTGCCGACGCCAACCCGTACCTGATGATGGCGGCCATCCTGTCCGGCATCCACCACGGCCTGACCAACAAGATCGAGCCCGGTGCGCCCATCGAGGGCAACTCGTACGAGCAGCTGGAGCAGAGCCTGCCGAACAACCTGCGCGATGCCCTGCGCGAACTGGATGACAGTGAAATCCTGGCCAAGTACATCAGCCCGGACTACATCGACATCTTCGTCGCGTGCAAGGAAAGCGAGCTGGAGGAGTTCGAGCACTCCATCTCCGACCTCGAATACAACTGGTACCTGCATACCGTGTAATCGAGTCCAGAAACGCCGGCCCCAGGGCCGGCGTTTTTTTGCCTGCAATCCGCCTCCCCGCGTGCGGAATGGGCAGTGGAAAATGCGCAAAGGCCCGAGCTAGAGAGGCCCAGGCGCTGATGTGAATCAACCTGCTGAACCTCATGCCGCCGCACAATGCTGCGCCATCCACCAGGGAGGACTCCATGCCCCGCTTCCTCGCCCCATTGCTGCTCGCGTTGCTGCCGACCCTTGCCGCCGCCGACGAGAGCATCCGCGTCTACAACTGGAATGACTACATCGCGCCCCAGGTCCTCAAGGACTTCGAGCAGCAGACCGGCATCCGCGTCGACTACCGCACCTACACCAGCGCCGAAGAGCTGCTCAAGGTCATCGACAGCGGCGAAGCGGCCGACGTGGTGGTGCCCTCCCACAACAACCTTCCCGAGCTGATCCGCGCCGGCAAGCTGCAGCCGCTGGACCTCGCCCGCCTGCCCAACCGCAAGCACCTCGACCCGCAGCTGATGAGCAAGCTCGCCGGCGTCGACCCCGACAACCGCTACGCCGTGCCCTACCTCTGGGGCGCCGTCGGCCTCGCCGTGAACGGCCCGCAGGCCGAGAAAGCCTTCGGCGGCCCGCTGCCCAACAGCTGGGCCGTGCTCTTCGACCCCGCGCAGAGCAAGCGCCTCTCCAGCTGCGGCATGAGCGTGCTGGACGCCCCGGACGAAGCCCTCTCCGTACTCATGACCTACCAGGGCCGCAGCCTCGCCCGCACCGCGCCCAGCCGGCTCAAGCGCTCGGCCGAAGTCCTGGCAGGCCTGCGCCCGAACCTGCGCTACATCGACAGCGAGCGCTATATCGAGGACCTCAACAAGGGCCACCTGTGCGTCGCCATGGCCTGGGTCGGCGACGCCCTGAACGCCGCAGCCGCCGGCCAGCCGGTGCGCTTCGTGGTACCCGACGAAGGCTCGGTGCTGTTCATCGACAACCTGGTCATCCCCAAGAGCGCCAACCGCGCCGACCTGGCCCACCGCTTCATCGACTTCCTGATGCAGCCCGAGGTCGCCGCCCGGATCACCAGCGAAACGCTCTACCCCAACGGCAACGTCGACTCGCGCCAGTTCCTCGAACCCAGCCTGCGAGACCAGCCCGGCCTCTACCCGGACAAGGAGACCAAGCGCCGCCTGTTCGCCCTGGAACCCCTGCCCGAGAAGCTCGGCGCCACCCGCGACGAGATCTGGACCGCCTTCCGCGACGGCCGCTGAGCCATTCAGCCCAGGCAGTCGCGCAGACCGCGCTCCAGGGCTTCACGCCCGGCAAACCCCTGCCGGGCGATGAACACCAGCTGTGAACCCTCCGCCCGCTCCCGCATCGCCTCGAACTGGCTACGTCCGCCCACCTGCTGCAGCCAGAGGCTCTCCTCCCGCCCGGCCAGCCGTATGCAGCCCTTGATGCGGAACACCTCCGCCGGCACCTGCCCCAGCCAGGCCTGCAGGCGCGCACCGTCGAAGCGCTCACCGCTGCGCCACAGCCAGCTCTCGAACAGCCCGGCGTGGGCCACGCCCGCCACCGGTACCAACCCCGGCGCCCGCTGCACCGGCTCCAGCCACAGCGCCTCCGGCAGGTCGGCCTGCACCCCGACATGCACCAGCGCCCGCCCCGGCAGGGCCTGCCGCACGGCGGCCAGCGTGGCCTCGCCCACCAGGTCCGCCTTGTTCAGCAGCAGCACGTCGGCCGCCGCCACCTGGGCGCGGGCCAGGCGTGCGTAGTCGCCCTCCAGCGCCAGATGCCGCGTGGCGTCCACCAGGGTGATCACCAGGTCCAGCCGCAGCAGGTCACGCAACTGTGGATAACCCAGGGTCTGCACGATGCGCTGCGGGTCGGAAACACCGCTGCACTCGATGACGATGCGCTCCAGGCGCGGCGAGAGCTGCGCCAGGCTGGCCAGCTGCGCCAGCAGGTCCTCCTGCACCGTGCAGCAGATGCAGCCGTTCTGCAGGCTGTACACCGCATCGGTCACCTCGGCCACCAGCGCCGCATCGATGTTCAGCGCACCGAAATCGTTGACGATCACCGCCAGCCGGCTGTCCCCGGCCTGCCGCACCATGCGGTTGAGCAGCGTGGTCTTGCCAGCGCCGAGAAAGCCCGCCACCACCGTGACCGCGATGCGCTCAGCCATCCTGGCGTACCCCCGACTCGATCACCGGCGGCTCGCCGCGCCACACCGCCTGCAGACCAAGGCCCGCCAGCGCCTCGTCCCGGTCGTACACCAGTTGCCCCTCGACGAAGGTCAGCAGCACCTGGGTACGGTGGATGTAGTTGCGCGCCGGCTGGGCGAACAGGTCGCGGTCGAGCACGATCAGGTCCGCTGCCTTGCCCACTTCCAGGCTGCCGGTGCTGGCCTCCAGCCCCATGGCGAGCGCCCCGTTCAGGGTGGCCACCCGCAGCGCCTGGGGCAGGCTGATGGGCTCGCCGAAGCAGGCCGGGTCGTCGTTCCAGGGGTTCTGCCGGGTCACCATCGTTTCCAGCGCCAGCCAGGGATCGATGGACGCCACCGGCCAGTCGGTGCCGAACACCGCCGTGCCGCCGGCCTCCAGCACGCCCTTGAAGTCGTAGATGCGCTTCAGCCGCTCCTGGCCATAGCCCGAACGCGCGCCACTGGCGAAGGGCGTCGGGTACCAGGCCGCCGGGGAGAACTCGGCGATCACCTGCAGCGCCTGGAAGCGCGCCAGGTTGCCCGGGTGCAGCAGCGTGCTGTGGGCGCACTGGTGGCGCACCCCGCTGAAGCCGTTGCGCCGCCGCGCCTCCGCCACCGCATCGAGGAACACGTCGGACGCGCCATCGCCGGTGCAGTGGGCGATCACGCGGATGCCCCGGCGGTCCATGTCCACCAGCATGTCGGTGATGTGTTCCGGGGTGAGGTTGAGCTTGCCGCGCCAGTCCGACTCGTTCGGCCAGGGCGTCAGCAGGAAGGAGGAGCGCGGCTCCACCGTGCCGTCGAAGTGGAACTTCACCGCGTTGGCGCTCAGGCGGGCGCTGCGGTAGTAGTGGCGCTCACCGGCCAGCAGCTCCCAGCGCCGACGCACCGGGAAGATGTCGTCCTGCCAGCTGATCGCCGCCTCGATGCGCACCGTCAGCTCGCCGGCGTCGTCCAGCGCCTTCAGCGCCTGCAGGCGGTGTTCGCAGACGTGCACGTACTTGCTCGCCGTGACCCCGCGTGAACTCTGGAAATGCACCCCATCACGGTAGGCCCGGCGCAGCACCGCCACCGGGGTCGGCGGCATGGCGGCGTGGATCATCGCGTAGGCGCCGTCGATCATCAGCCCGGTGGGCTCGCCGGTCAGCGGGTCGCGCTCCAGGTAGCCGTTGCGCGGGTCGGGGGTATGGCGGTCGATGCCCGCCAGCTGCAGCGCCTTCGAGTTGACCATCATGGTGCCCCACATGCGGTCCAGCAGCGCCACCGGGCGGTCCGGCATCACCGCATCGAGCCAGGCGCGGCCGGGCACCAGGCCCGCCTCGCGGAAGGTGTAGCGCACCCAGTACTGGCCGTGGATCCAGCCCTCGCCGGGGTGGGCATCGGCATAGGCGCGGATCGCCGCCTCCAGCTGCGCCGGCGTCGGGTCCTCGATACCGACATCGAGGTCGTCGCTGTAGCGCGGCGCCAGGGCCAGGTCCGGGTGGGTGTGCATGTCGTGCAGGCCGGGCATGCAGAAGGCCCCGTCGAGGTCGTGCACGCGGGTCTGCGGGCCACGCAGCGCCTGCACGGCGGCACGGCTGCCCACGGCCAGCAGGCGCCCCCCGCCGATGGCCACCGCCTCGGCCCAGGGCTGCGCCGGGTCCTGGGTGTAGAAGCGGCCGTTGTCGAGGATCAGGTCGGCAAAATGGCCCGTGGCCGAATGGGTCGAGGAGAAATTGTCGGCGTCAGTCATGGCGGCACCTTGTGATTTTCGGGCGTGGCCAGGCCCGGCGCGCGAACGCACCGTGAGCCTGGTTCGGTCAGGAATTGCGGTGGGTCAGCGCGAGCGTTGCAGGCGCTGGATAAAGCCGGCGATGCGACGGCAGGCTTCCTCCAGCTCGGCATCGGAGACGGTGAACGAGAGCCGCACGAAGCCCCGGCAACTGGCGCCGAAGGCTTCGGCATCGAGCACCGAGACGCCGGTCTCGCGGAACAGCTGCCAGGCGAAGTCCATGCCCGAGAGCCCCGTCTCGCGGACGTCCACCAGCATGAACATGCCCGCTTCCGGCACCTTGCAGCGCAGCAGCGGCACATCGGCGAGCCCCCGCACCACCAGGTCGCGGCGGCGGCGGTAGGTCTCGCGGGCGTCCCCCACCACCGCATCGTCCAGCTCCAGGGCCTTCAGCGCAGCGGCCTGGATGAAGCCCGGCAGGCCATAGATCATGCACAGCATCAGGTTGTCCAGGTGGCCGATCAGCGCCGGCGGCGCCACCACCCAGCCCACCCGCCAGCCGGTCATCGCATGGGTCTTGGACAGGCTGTTGAGCACCACCGTGCGCGCCGCCATGCCCTCCAGGCTGGCGATGCTGCGGTGGCTGCGCTCGTAGGTGAGCTGCCCGTACACCTCGTCGGAAATCACCCAGAGGTCATGACGACGGGCCACCTCGGCCACCGCCTGCAGCTCCTCGGCGGTGTAGACGTTGCCGGTGGGGTTGTTCGGCGTCGCCAGGGCGATGCCCCGGGTGCGCAGCGTGAGCACCGCCTCCAGGGCTTCGGCGGTGAGGCGGAAGTCGCCCTCCGCCGGCTGCGGGATGCTCACCAGGCGGGCGCCGGAGGCCTGGATGCTGGCAGCGTAGGTCAGGTACATCGGCTCCGGCACCAGCACCTCGTCGCCGGCCTCGAACAGGCACAGAGCCGTGGCGAACAGGCCGTTCTGCGCCCCGGCGACCACCGCCACCTGCTCGGCGCCCACCGGGATGTCCAGCAGCCAGCGCTGCTTGGCGGCGATGGCCTCGCGCAGGGCAGCGCGGCCGATCACTTCGGTGTAGTGGGTGTCGCCCTGGGCCAGGGCCTCGACGGCCGCCGTGCGGATCGGCTCGGCGGTGGTGAAGTCCGGGTCGCCGATGCTCAGCACGATGGCGTCCTCGCCGCGCGCCTGGGCGGCACAGGCCGCGTAGTGGATGTCCCAGGCGCTGACGGTCTCGCCGCTGATGCGCCCGACCAGGGATGAATACTTCATGCACGGCTCCTTGGGGTCCGGGTCCATGGGTTCAGGCCTGGCGCTGCGGCGTGCGGCCGATGCGCGCGAAGCCCTGTTCGATGAGGAAGGCGAGGACGATGTACACCACCGCCACCACCAGCAACGGCTCGTACACCTTCAGCGTCTGCGCGCGCACCAGGTTCGCCGCCCCCAGCAGGTCGGTCACCGCCACGGTGGAGGCCAGCGCCGTGGACTTGAGCAGCATCACGCTCTCCCCGGCCAGGGCCGGGCGCAACATCTGCAGGGCCCGTGGCATCCACACCCGCCGCAGCACCTGCCCGGGTCGCATGCCGTAGGCCCGCGCCGCCTCCAGCTCGCCCCGGGGCACCGCCCGCAGGCCACCGCGCAGCACCTCGCCCACATAGGCCCCCACGCTCAGGGTCAGGGCCAGGGCCACGTACCAGAAGCCCTCGCGCAGGTAGGGCCAGAGCAGGCTGTGGCGGATCAGCGGGAAGCTGGCGAACACGCTGCCGAGGCCGTAGTAGAGGATGTAGATCTGCACCAGCAGCGGCGTGCCCCGCAGCACGCTGGTGTAGAACCGCGCCGCGCCGGCCAGCAGCGGGTTGCGGGCCAGGCGCGCCAGCGCCACGGCAACGGCCAGCAGGAAGCCGAAGACCGCCGACACCAGCAGCAGCTGCACCGTCAGCAGCACGCCACGGGAGAGCTCGCCGATGAAACCGTCCAGCCAGGAAAAGTCCATGGGGCCTCCTAGGCGAGCCGGGGCATCCACCGCTCGAAGCGCGCTTCGATACGGCGGAAGACCAGCCCGGAACACAGGGTGATGACGTAGTAGAAGGCCGCGACCACCAGGTAGAACATCAGGTAGTGCTTGGTCGAGGCCGCCGCCTGGCGACCCGCGCCCAGCAGTTCGCTGTAGCCCACCACGCTGATCAGCGCGCTGTCCTTGACCAGCACCAGCCAGAGGTTGGACAGCCCGGCGACCACGTGGGGCAGCATGCTCGGCAGCAGCACCCGGCGCAGCACCAGCAGCGGGCGCATGCCGTAGGCCCGCGCCGCCTCCACCTGGCCCACCGGGATGGCCTCGATGGCGCCACGGATGATCTCCGCCGAATAGGCGCCCTGGACGATGCCCAGCACCACGACGGCGGCGAGGAAGCCGTTGACCTCCACCGGCGGCTGGCCGGCGGCGGCCATCAGCAGGTTGAGCAGGTCGGAGCCGGCGTAGTACAGCAGCAGGATCAGCAGCAGCTCCGGCACCGCACGGTACAGCGTGGTGTAGCAGTTGGCCCAGATCACCAGCCAGCGCGGCCCCCACAGCTTCAGCAGGGCCACGCTCAGCCCCAGCACCAGGCCGAGTACGAAGGCCCCCAGGGAGATGCCCAGGGTGCGGACGGCACCCTCGGCCAGGGCCTGCAGCCAGCGGTCGGCGAACAGCAGCCGGGAGAAGTCGGGCGCCATCATGGCCGCGCCGCGATGTCGGTCTTGAAGTAGCGGCTGCGGATGGCGTCGTAGGTGCCGTCGTCGCGCAGGGCCTGCAGGGTCTGGTTGAGGCGCTCGCGCAGGGCATCGTTGCCCTTGCGCACCGCCGCGCCGACGCCTTCGCCCAGCAGCGGGTCCTGGGGCGCCACGCCCTTGCTGGCGAGCATGGCGTTGTCCGGCAGGTCGAGCAGCGGCTCCACCGCCAGCTGGTCGGCGAGGAGGATGTCGACCCGGCCGCTGCGCAGGTCGGCGAGCAGGTCGTCCTGGTCGTTGTAGTAGCGCACCGTGGAGGTCTTGCCGTAGTGAGCCTTGACGTACGCCGAGTGGGTGGTGGAGCCCTGCACGCCGATGATCAGGCCCTTGAGCCCCTCTGGCGTGGGCGCCACGTCCAGGCTGCGGTCGGCGACCCACAGCGCCGGGGTGAAGAAATAGGGCTCGCTGAAGTCCACCACCTGGCGCCGCTCGGGGGTGATCGACAGGGAGTTCAGCACCACGTCCACCTGCTGCGCCTTGAGCGCCGGGATCAGCCCGTCCCAGGCCATCTCGTTGAGCGGGCACTGGGCCTGCAGGCGTTCGCACACCGCACGGATCAGCTCCGGCTCGAAGCCGCTCCATTCACCTTTGCCGCTCTTGAAGGAGAACGGCGGGTAGGGCTCCAGGGCGATGCCGAAGACGATGGTCTCCTGGGCCGTCGCTGCGTGGCTGGCGGTGGCCAGGAGCAGGGCGAGAAGGGTTTTCTTCATGTGGATTCCCTCGGTTGTGGTCGTTGTTGTCAGGGGATTCAGCGGTTGTCCTGGGCCATCACGAACTGCCGGCAGCGCTCGCTGCGCGGGTCCAGCAGCACCTGCTCGGGCGGGCCCTGTTCCTCGATGCGGCCCTGGTGGAGGAACACCACCTGGCTGGAGACATCACGGGCAAAGGCCATCTCGTGGGTGACCAGGATCATGGTGCGGCCCTCCTCGGCGATGCTGCGGATCACCCGCAGCACATCGCCCACCAGCTCCGGGTCCAGCGCCGAGGTGGGCTCGTCGAACAGCATCACCCGGGGCCGCACGGCCAGCGCCCGGGCGATGGCCACGCGCTGCTGCTGGCCGCCGGAGAGGAAGGCCGGGTAGGCGTGGCGCTTGTCCGCCAGGCCGACCCGCTCCAGCAACTGCTCGGCGTGGGCAATGGCCTCCGCGCGGGGCTCGCCGAGCACGTGCACGGGCGCCTCGATGACGTTCTCCAGCACCGTACGGTGGGGCCAGAGGTTGAAGTTCTGGAACACCATCGCCAGGCGCGCCCGCAGCCGCTCCACCTGGCGCGGGTCGCCGATGCGCCCATGGCCGTGGCGGTCACGCTTGAGCAGCACGGCCTCGCCGTTGATGCGCAGGCTGCCGGCATCGGGAATCTCCAGCAGGTTGATGCAGCGCAGCAGGGTGCTCTTGCCCGAGCCGCTGGCGCCGATCAGCGACACCACGTCGCCCTCCCGCGCCTCCAGGGAGATGCCCTTGAGCACGGCATGGTCGCCGTAGCTCTTGTGCAGCCCCTCGATGGCCACCACCGGGGTGGCGCCGTCACATGCCTGGTTCATCGCTTCGCTCCCGTTCATTCGTCGTCCCGCGCCGGAATCCACCACTCTTCGCCCCGCACGGTGCGGATGTACTCCGGCCAGCGGAATCGGTGCGGCGCCTCGAAATCGGCCGGCAGCAGCGGTGCCTGCCAATGCTCGCCGCCGATGCCGCCCCCGGTGCGCCGGACGAACTCGTCCCGCGCGGCCCCCAGCAGCTCGGGCCGGGTGAGCAGGTCCACCAGGGTCGCGGCGATGGTCTTGGCCGCCACCTGGATCATCGGGTCGATGGTCTCGCGGATGCCGCCCAGGGCATTGGCCACCCAGTCCGGGTAGGGCGTGCCGGCGGCGGCGAGCATTGGCCGCGCCACCAGCAGGCGCACCGTCGGGCAATGCCAGGTGTACTCCGGGTAGTCGTCGGAGGTGAGGTGGCGCTGCCAGGCCGGCATCTGCAGGCGCAACTGGCGCTCGCACTCGCGGGGGTCGATGAGGGCCTCGGTGGCCGCGAGGAAGGGCCGCTCCATGGGCTCCAGCCCCAGGTTGGCCTGGATCTCCCGGGCCACGGCGATGGCCGACTCGCCCCACTGCGGCGCACCGACGGCGGCCAGGTTGTCGTAGGTGGCCTGGGCCAGCACGTGGTTGGGCAGTCCGCCACGGGACTTGCACACCCAGGTCTTCTTCCACTGGCAGCCGGTGGCCAGGGCCGCCGCAGCGGCGTTGTTGTCCATCACCCGGCAGATGGTCTCGGCCTGCTCGATGGAATCGCAGCGCAGCAGGTACTGGATCTGCGCCAGGTGCGGCGGCAGGTTGTCGGCGGTGGCCTGGCCGGCGGTGAGGATGGCCTCGTTGAAGCTCCACAGGCCGGTGAACGGCAGGGTGGAGCGACGCAGGCTCTCGTTGAGGGTGTAGAAGTGCACCAACGCGTCGTTGGCGCCCGGCGCGCGGGCCGCCAGGTGGTTCTGCGGGATCGGGCTGTAGGCGTCGGCGGCGATCCAGTCCTGGGGCGCCTCGCAGGTGAAGCTGTAGATGAAGGCGTAGGCGATGCCGCAGTGGGTGTCCCAGGTGGTGGTGTTGTTCAGCGGCAGCATGTAGGTGGGGTGGAAGCTGATGGCCGCGTCGAGGTCGTCGTAGTACCCCTTGGCCGCGTGCACCGGCTTGGAGGCGCGCAACTTCTCCGCCGGCTCGCCGAAGAAGCGCAGGGTGCCCTTGAGGCCATGCGCCTGCATGGCGGCCTTGGCGGCCAGCACCCCGCCCAGGGCGCTGATGCCCAGGGCCGAGTGCGGGTCGGTGTGGCCCGGGGCGAAGCGCGACAGACCCTCGCGGGGCATCGGCCGGGTGGTGGCGGCCTGGCAGTTGCCGGGCACCGCGTCGTACTCGGCGTAGCTGGCCAGCACCGGTCCGTCGCCGGTGCTGAAGGTGGCGCAGAAGGCCGTGGGCATGCCGCCACTGGCCTCCTCCACGGTGAAGCCCTCGCGGCGCAGCAGGTCGACGTACCAGGCGCAGGACTTGTACTCGCGGAAGGCCGGCTCGGCGAAGTGCCAGATCACCTGGTGCCAGTCGGACAGCGGCTGGCGATGGCGTTCCACCCAATCGAGGGCAAAGGCTTTGGCAGGCATGGGCGCTCCGGGCTCAGGCAGGCAGGAAGTCGGCGGCGTCGAGCTCGACCAGGTGCGGCTCGGCGCTCCCATCCAGCTCGCCGAGCAGCGCACCCAGCGCCTCCAGGCCGGCCACGCGGTGGTGGCGGACATGGCAGGCACGGGCCAGGGCGGCGAAGTCCGGCGCGAGGATGTCCACCCCCAGCGGCGGCACCTCGCGGGCCAGCATGCTGTCGCGGATCTCGCCGTAGCAGCGGTTGTTCCACAGCACCAGGATCACCCCGGCACCGGCCTCGCGGGCGGCGATCAGCTCGGCGCTGGAGAACTGCAGGCCGCCATCGCCCACCAGCGCCAGCACCGGGCGACGGGGGCAGGCCAGCTTGGCGCCGATGGCCGCCGGCAGGGCGTAGCCGAGGGTGCCGTAGCCGGTGCCGGCGTTGAACCAGCTGGCCGGCGCCGGGGCCCGGTAGCCCAGGGCGCCCTGGTAGACCGGCTGGGTGGAGTCGCCCACCAGGATCGGTGCCGGCAGGCTGTCGCGCAGGGTGTCCAGCAAGGCCTGCATCGCCCGTTGCCGGGGGCTCCAGCCGTCGCGCTCGCAGGCATTGACCCGCGCCACGGCGGCCCGGGCCCAGTCACCGTCGCCCGCCCCGGCGGGCAGTGCCGCCAGCAGCGCCTCCAGGCCAAGACGGGCATCGCCCAGCAGGCCGACGTCGGCCCGGGCTGCACCGAGCACCTGCAGCGGGTCGATGTCCAGGCGGATCAGCGGCGCCTCGACACGGAAGGGGCCGAGGCCGAAGAAGTCGTAGTCGGTCTCGCCCAGCTCGGTCCCGACGGCCAGGACCGCATCGGCCTCGGCGAACAGCGCCCGGCCGTGGGCAGCGGACTGCACCCCGTCGAGCAGCAGCGGATGCCCGGGCTCCAGCAGGCCCCGGGCGTTGGTGGTGAGGGCCACCGGCGCCTGCAGGCGCTCGGCCAGGTGACGCAGGGCAGGGCCGGCATCCCGGGCCCCGCCGCCGGCGAGGATCAACGGGCACCGGGCGTGGGCCAGCAGGGCGACCGCCTCGGCCACGGCGGCCGGTGCCGGCGCGGCAGCCTCGGGCAGCGGGCGCGGACGCAGGTCCAGGCCATCGGCGGGCATCTCCAGCACGTCCAGGGGAATCTCGATGTGCACCGGGCGCGGGCGGGCGCAACGGAACAGGCCGAAGGCGCGGGCCAGCACCTCGGGCAGTTCGTCGGGGCGCTGCAGGGTGTGGCTGAAGGCGCAGACGCCGGCGACCATGGCGCGCTGGTCCGGCAGCTCGTGGAGGTAGCCGTGGCCCAGGGCCTGGTGCTCGCGGCGGCTGGTGGTGGAGATCACCAGCATGGGCACCGAGTCGGCGTAGGCCTGGCCCATGGCGGTGAGGATGTTGGTCATGCCCGGGCCGGTGATGATGAAGCACACCCCCGGCTTGCCGCTGGCACGGGCATAGCCGTCGGCCATGAAGCCGGCCCCCTGCTCGTGGCGCGGGCTGACATGCCGCAGGCGGCTGCCGTGCAGGCCGCGATACAGCTCGACGGTATGCACGCCGGGAATGCCGAAGACGGTGTCGACACCGTAGCCTTCGAGCAACTGGACGAGCGCCTGGGCACAACGGGCCATGCGAGCACCTCTTGTTCTGGTTATGGGCTCCCGGCTTCCGCCGGAGGAAGGGCTCCAGTATTGGTGAACGACACGCAACTACAATCGAATTGTTTTTGCCTTATTGTTCGATCCTGCTCACCATTCGACCTTTACCGCCGCTCTGGAGCCGCCCATGCGCTTCCCTTCGATGACCGCCCTGCGCGCCCTCGACGCCGTCGCCCGGCTGGGCAGCGTCTCCGCCGCCGCCCGCGAGCTGAGCCTGACCCGCAGCGCCATAAGCCACCAGATCAGCAGCCTGGAAGAGGCCCTCGGCTTCGCCCTCACCGAGCGCATCGGCCGTGGCATCGGCCTCACTTACCGGGGCGAGCGCTACGCCCGGGAAGTGCAGCGGGCGCTGTCCAGCCTGCGCGAGGCCGCCCTGGGGCTGGACCAGCAGGAGGTCTCCGGGCGGCTCTGCGTGAGCTGCAACCCCGGCTTCGCCACCTACTGGCTGTGCCACCACATCGGCTCCTTCCAGCGCCAATACCCGCAGGTGCAGCTGCAGGTGGTCTCGCCCCGCACGCCCGACGACACCCTCAACCCCCAGGCCGACCTGTTCATCGCCTACGGCATGGGCGACTGGCCGGACCAGTGGGTGGAGCAGATCGTCGCCTTGCGCTTCTTCCCGGTGTGCAGCCCACGCCTGATCAATGCCCACGGCGGGCTCAAGCACCCAACCGAGCTGGCGGGCTTCCCCCTGCTGCACATGAACGACCACAGCGACTGGCGGGTCTGGCTGGCCACCGCCGGCGCCTCCCAGGTGGACGCCTCCAGCGGCATCGTCTTCTCCGATGCCCATTGCGCCCAGTCGGCCTGCATCGCCGCCCAGGGCGTGGCCATCGGCGACAACCTGCTCAGCGGCGATGCCCTGGCCCGGGGCCTGCTGGTGCGCCCCTTCGAGACCAGCATCGATTCGCCCCGGGGCTACTACCTGGTGGCCGACCCGTTGAAGGCGGAACGCCCGGCGGTGCGCGCCTTCGGCAACTGGGTGCGGCACCAGCTGCAGGCCACCACCGGCGACCTGCGCCGCGAGCGGCCCCACCCGGGCGAGCCGCAGGCGCTGGTTTGACAGCCCCAACGCCTTCACGGAAGCTGCCGCCTTCCGTGCCCATGCGCCACAGCGGACGTCTGCATGCCTGATCCGAGCCCCACGCCCTCCACCCGCCCTCGCCGCAGCTACGTGCTGCCGGTGCTGCTGTCGCTGGCGGTGCTGCTGGGGCTGGGCAGCTGGCTGTGGATCGCCGGCGGGCGTCCCTACACGCCGGCCAGCACGCCCCGCGCCAGCCTCGACGACAGCCCCGCGCAGTGGGTGGACGAGCAGCAGTGCGCCACCTGCCACGCGCCCCAGGCCCGTGCCTGGAAGGGCTCCCACCACCAGCTCGCCCTGCAGGAGGCCAGCGCCAGTACGGTGAAGGGCGACTTCAACGACGCCCGCTTCGAGGATGGCGCCGGCGCCACGCGCTTCTTCCAGCGCGACGGCGGCTTCTGGGTGAACACGGCAGGAGCGGACGGCCAGCAAGGCGACTACCGAGTGGCCTGGGTGATCGGCGTCGAACCGCTGCAGCAGGTCCTCCTGGCCTTCCCGGACGGACGCTACCAGGCCCTGGACATCGCCTGGGACGTGCAGCGCCAGGCCTGGTTCCGCCTGCCGGCGGGCCAGGGCGTCGACAGCAGGGCCGACAGCCATTGGGCCCAGCCCGGGCAGAACGCCAACCTGCAGTGCATCGACTGCCACACCAGCGGCTTCCAGAAGCACTACGACGCCGCGACCGACCGCTATGCCAGCCAGTGGCAGAGCCCCGGCGTCGGCTGCCAGGCCTGCCACGGCCCGGCCTCGCGCCACCTGGAATGGGCGCGCTTCAGCGGCCTGCACGCCCAGGCCGGCTTCAGCCTGGACCTCAGCCGCGCCAGCAGCCGCCTCCAGGTGGAAAGCTGCGCGCGCTGCCACGCCCGTCGCACGCCCCTGGGCGAGGGCTACCAGGTGCAGGACCGCTTCATGGACGACTACCTGCCCGCCGCCCTGACCCGCGAGCTGTACGAGCTGAATGGCCACTTCAAGGAGCAGGTCTACGAATACGGCGCCTTCACCCAGAGCCGCATGTACGCGCGCGGCCTGAGCTGCACCACCTGCCACGATCCCCACGCCGGCACCCTGAAGGTGGAAGGCGACGGCCTTTGCACCCAGTGCCACAACCCCGAGGGCCGCAGCCGCGTCGCCGGCATCGACGACCGGGGTTTGCGGGCGCGGGACTACAGCAGCCCCGAACACCACCACCACCGCTCCGGCGAGGCCGGCTCGCGCTGCGTCGACTGCCACATGCCGTCACGCACGCTGCTGGGCAACGACCTGCGCCACGACCACCGCTTCAGCCTGCCGGACCCGGCCCACGCCCTGAAGCTGGGCACCTCGGATGCCTGCCAGGCCTGCCACGCCAACCTGCCCAACGAGACCCTGGTGGGCGAGTTCGAGCGCTGGTACGGCCGCACCCAGGCCGGTGCGCCACGTTATGACGAGAGCCTGGCCCTGGTGCGCCAGGGCAAGCCGGGCGCCTCGCGGGCGCTGTTCCAGCAGTTGGAGCGTGCCGACCTGCCGGCCATCCGCCGCGCCACCCTGCTGGCGGAGCTGCCGGCCTACCCCAGCGAGCGGGCACTGAAAGTGGCCGCCAACGACCTCAACCACGCCGCGCCCCAGGTGCGCGAGGCGGCCATCCGCGCCGTCAGTGCCCTGCTTCCACCCGAGCAGCGCCGCGACCTGCTGGGCCCGCTGCTGAGCGACCGCGTGCGTGCCGTGCGCATCGCCGCCGCCCGCGACCTGCTGGGCATGCGCACCACCGGGCTGGGCAACTACCAGCGTGCCTGGAGCCAGGCCATCGGTGAGTACGAGGCGGCCCTCAGCAGCCAGGCCGAGCGCCCGGAGGTGCAGTTGGCCCTGGCCGCCCTGCAACAGGCCGACGGCCGCGCCGACCAGGTGGAAGGCCGCCTGCGCACCCTGCTGGCACGCAACCCGGACTACCTGCCCGGCACCGTCGCCCTGGCCCAGTGGCTGGACGCCAACCAGCGCGGCGACGAAGCCCTGGCCCTGCTGGACCAGGCCCTGGCCCGGCACCCTGAGGCGGGCGCCCTGCACCATGCCCGGGGCCTGGCCCTGCTGCGCCGGGGTGATCGCAGCGGCGCGCTGCAGGCCCTCGAACACGCCGTCCGGCTGGAGCCGGGCAACCCGGGCTACGGCTACGCACTGGCCACGCTGCTGCACGATGCCGGCCGGCTGGAGGAGGCCTGCCGGCGCCTGGAGCTGGTGCTGGAAAGCCAGCCGGCCCACCGCGAGGCCCGCCTGGCGCTGATCGCCTACTGGCGCGAGGCGGGGCAGATCCAGCGGGTGCAGGCCCTGCTGGCCGAGCTGGAGCAACTGAACCCGGACGACCCGGCGCTGCGTCGCGAGTGACGCCACGACGGTTCGCATCGAGCCGGCGGAACTCCGGGCACGGGCCTAGAATCCAACGTGTCAGGTCCCCCCCCAACACCCTGGAGCCCGCCATGCGTACCCGTCTTGCTGCCACCGTCCTCGCCCTGATCGCCCTCCCCGCCGGTTCGGCCATGGCCGACACCTTCTGGCGCAACGTGATCTCCTCCGGCGCCACCACCGCCTCCACCTACGTCACCTTCAAGGACCACAAGCTGATCGTCGCCGCCCGCGAGGATGCCAGCAGCTTCGTCGCCAGCGACGGGCAGATCCGTGGCCCTTACCTGGAGGCCGCGCTGCGCCAGGTGCGCGCCGACAACCCCGGCCTCACCGCCAGCGACGAGGAGCTGGCCAGCGCCATCCTCGCCAGCGAATAACGCGAAACGGACGATACGCCGCACGGAACGCAACGGGAGGCCGGGTTAGACTGGCCTCCCGCAACCGGCACAAGGACCGCGCCCCATGGGCAATCCGATTCCCACCCTCAAGGTCATCCTGATCCTCACCATCGCCGTCGACATGTTCTGGTTCGGCGACCGCCTGCTGTCGATCTTCGGCTTCAGCTTCTACGAGATCCTCCCCGACAAGCTGATCAGCCTCATCGCCATGATGAGCAACGCCCTGATGATCCTCTTCAACGTGCTGCTGATCGGGCTGCTCTCGCGGCTGCAGCTGAAGGACGAAAAATGAGCGCACGCCACCACCGCCCGGCAGGGGCAGCGCTCTGGCATCCAAAGGCAAACGATTGGGAATAAACGCAGCCCCGACCGGTGATGACACCGGCCGGGCGCGCCCCATTGCGGGGCGCAGGCGTGATCAGGCTTCGGCGACGGCGGCGTAGCCGGCAGCGTCCAGCAGCTTGTCCAGCTCGGCGGTGTTGGCCGGCTTGAGCTTGAAGAACCAGGCACCGTAGGGGTCGCTGTTGACCAGCTCGGGCGAGTCGGCCAGTTCTTCGTTGATGGCGATCACTTCGCCGGAGACCGGCGCATAGATGTCGGACGCGGCCTTCACCGACTCCACCACACCGGCTTCCTGGCCAGCGGCCAGGGCCTTGCCCAGCTCCGGCAGTTCGACGAAGACCACGTCACCCAGGGCCTCCTGGGCATGGTCGGAGATGCCGACGGTCACGGTGCCGTCGGCTTCCAGGCGCGCCCACTCGTGGCTGGCGGCGTAACGCAGGTCGGCGGGAATGTTGCTCATTGTTCTGGCTCCTAAGGACAGTGGCGGGCAGCCCGCCTGGGAAATTTAGATCAAGGCCCTGCCATTGCGAACGAAGTTCGGCTGGACCACGCGAACCGGGTACCACTTGCCACGGATCTCCACTTCGGCGCGCTCACCGGTGGCCGCCGGGACCCGCGCCAGGGCGATGGACTTGCCCAGGGTGGGGGAGAAGCTGCCGCTGGTGATCTCGCCATCGCCGATGCCCTCGACCCGCACCACCTGGTGGGCGCGCAGCACGCCGCGCTCCTCCAGCACCAGGCCCACCAGCTTCGGGTGGGGGCCGGCGGCGCGCTCGGCCTCCAGGGCGCTGCGGCCGATGAAGTCGCGTTCGACAGGCTCCCAGGCGATGGTCCAGCCGAGGTTGGAGGCCAGGGGCGAGGTGTTCTCGTCCATGTCCTGGCCGTAGAGGTTCAGGCCGGCCTCCAGGCGCAGGGTGTCGCGGGCGCCGAGGCCGATGGGGGAGATGCCGGCGCCGACCAGCTCGTTGAGCATGTCCACGGCCTGGTCACGGGGGAACATGATTTCCAGACCGTCTTCACCGGTGTAGCCGGTGCGGGCGATGAACCAGTCGCCTTCGGGCAGGCCCTGGAAGGGCTTGAGTTCATGGATCAGCGCGGCGCGTGGGCTGCTCACCAGGTCGGCCAGGCGCTGGCGCGCGGTGGGACCCTGGATGGCCAGCAGGGCCAGGTCGTCGCGCAGGGCCAGGCGCACGTCGAAGGATTCGGCGTGGCGCTGCATCCAGGCGATGTCCTTGTCACGGGTGGCGGCGTTGACCACCACGCGGTAGCCCTCGACGGTGAGGTAGACGATGAGGTCGTCCACCACGCCGCCCCGCTCGTTGAGCATGACGCTGTAGAGCGCCTTGCCGAGGCTCTGCAGGCGGCTCACGTCGTTGGCCAGCAGGCGCTGCAGGTAGGCCGTGGCCTGGCTGCCGGCAACATCGACGACCGTCATGTGGGACACGTCGAAGACGCCACAGTCGCTGCGCACCTGGTGGTGCTCCTCGACTTGCGAGCCGTAGTGCAGCGGCATGTCCCAACCGCCGAAATCGACCATCTTGGCGCCAAGGGCCAAGTGCAGGTCATGGAGCGGTGTGCGCTGTCCCATGGGTTTCTCCTTCCGGGCTTGGCGAACTGCGATCCGCGCTCAAGCCCCCGCCAATCCTGGCGTTCAGGGCTGCCGGGGGCCTTTCGTGACACGGGGTCCGAGGGGCGGGCCGCAACGAATGGCGCGCATTGTAGCTGCAAGGTCGGAGACTGGACACCCGACGGGTGACCGGCTGGTCGAGCGGCTATCCGCCACCCACCGGGCGGGCCGAACGGCGGATCAGCAGCACCACCGGCAGCAGCCCCACCAGCACCAGGCTGAGGGCCGGCAGCGAGGCCCGTGCCCACTCCCCTTCGCTGGTCATCTCGAAGACCCGCACGGCCAGGGTGTCCCAGCCGAAGGGGCGCATCAGCAGGGTGGCGGGCATTTCCTTGAGCACATCGACGAACACCAGCAGCGCGGCGCTCAGCAACCCCGGTGTGAGCAGCGGCAGGTAGACCCGGCGGAACAGGCCGAGCCCGCCCACGCCCAGGCTGCGGGACGCCTCCGGCAGTGACGGGCGGATCCGCGCCAACGCGCCTTCCAGCGGGCCGTGGGCCACCGCGAGGAAGCGCACCAGATAGGCCACCAGCAGGGCACTGAGCCCACCCAGCAGCAGCGGCTTGCCGGCCCCGCCGAGGGCGGAGGACAGCGGCACGACGACGGCCCGGTCCAGGTGGCTGAACACCAGCATCAGCGCCACCGCCAGCACCGAACCGGGCAGGGCGTAGCCGAGGTTGGCCAGGCCCACGGCGGCACGCACCGGCCGCGTCGGCTGCCGGCGCCGGGCGAACACCAGCAGCAGGGCGACGCCCACGGTGATCAGCGCCGCCAGGCCGGCCAGGGCCAGGCTGTGCAGCACCAGTGCCTGGTAGCGCTCGTCCAGGTCGAAGCGGCCGCGCTGCCAGAACCAGGCCAGCAGCTGCAGCAGGGGAATGACGAAGGCGCAGGCGAACACCAGGGTGCACCAGCCGCTGGCGGCGAGGGCGCGCCAGCCCTGCAGCCGGTAGAGCGGTGCGCCGCGACCGCGCTCCTTGGCCGGGCGCGGCACGCCCCGGGCACGGCGCTCGCCGTAGAGCACCAGGCCGACGCCGAGCAGCAGCAGGCTGGCCAGCTGGGCAGCGCTGGACAGGCTGAAGAAGCCGTACCAGGTCTTGTAGATGGCAGTGGTGAAGGTGTCGAAGTTGAACACCGAGACGGCGCCGAAGTCCGCCAGGGTCTCCATCATGGCCAGTGCCAGCCCGGCACCGATGGCCGGCCAGGCCACCGGCAGGGCGACCCGCCAGAACGCCTGCCAGGGGGACTGCCCGAGGGTGCGGGCGGCTTCCATGAGGCCGCGCCCCTGGGCCAGGAAGGCGGCCCGCGCCAGCAGGTAGACGTAGGGGTAGAACACCAGCGACAGCACCAGGATGACGCCCCCGGTGGAGCGCACCCGGGGCAGCCGCACGCCGCTGCCGAACCACTCGCGCAGGGCGCTCTGCACCGGGCCGGCGAAGTCGAACAGGCCGATGAAGACGAACGCCAGGACATAGGCCGGGATGGCGAAGGGCAGCATCAGCGCCCAGTCGAGCCAGCGCCGGCCGGGGAATTCGCAGAGCGCCACCAGCCAGGCCAGGCTCACCCCGAGCAGGGTGACGCCGGTGCCGACGCCGAGCACCAGCACCAGGCTGTTGCCCAGCAGGCGGGGGAGCTGGGTGTCCCAGAGGTGGGCCCAGATCTCCCGGTCCACGTCCTGCCAAGCCAGCAGCAGCACCAGCAACGGCAGGACCACCAGGCTGGCGGCGGCGAATGCCGGCCAGTGCCAGTGGCGACGCGGCGAGCGCGGGGGCGCCGGCTCGCCGCTGGCGGGGTTTGTCAGAACCCCTTGGGCGGGGCTCAGCGCCACGCCACCCGGTCCATCATGCGGATGGCCTCGGCCTGGCGCTGGCCGGTGACTTCCACCGGCATGTCGTCAGCCTTGAAGGGGCCCCAGGCGGCCACTTCGTCAGACGGGTTCACCTTGGGGTTGGCGGGGAACTCCTGGTTGAGGCTGGCGAACAGGCCCTGGGCGTCGGGGCCGGTCATCCACTCCACCAGGGCGCGGGCAGCCTCCGGGTGCGGCGCGTGGCGGGTCAGGCCGATGCCGGAGAGGTTGACGTGCACGCCACGGTCCGCCTGGTTGGGCCAGTAGAGCCTGGCGCGCAGCTGCGGGTTCTGCTTGTGCAGGCGCCCGTAGTAGTAGGTGTTGACGATGCCGACGTCGCACTGGCCGGCGTCCACGGCCTGGATCACCGCGTTGTCATCGGCGAAGGGGTCGGTGGCCAGGTTGGCGACCCAGCCCTTGAGCACCTGTTCGGCACGCTCGGCGCCCTGGGCTTCGATCAGCGCGGCAGTCAGCGACTGGTTGTAGACCTTCTTCGAGGAGCGCAGGCACAGGCGACCCTCCCATTCCGGGCCGGCGAGGGCTTCGTAGGTGGAGAGGTCTTCGGGCTTCACCCGCTCGGTGGAATAGACGAGGGTGCGGGCCCGCAGGGAGAGGCCGGTCCACTGGTCGCTGCTGGAACGGTACTGGGCGGGGATGTTGGCCTTGACCGCATCCGAGCCCAGGGGCTGGAGGATGCCCATCTGCTCGGCCTGCCAGAGGTTGCCACCGTCGACGGTGAGCAGCAGGTCGGCGACGCCGTTCTCGCCCTCGGCCTTGATGCGCTGCATCAGCGGCGCTTCCTTGTCGGTGATGAAGCGGACCTTGACGCCGGTCTTGGCGGTGTAGGCATCGAACACCGGCTTGATCAGCTCGTCGATGCGCGAGGAGTACACCACCACCTCGTCGGCGGCTTGCACGCTGGGGATGCCGAGGCCGACGGCCATCAGGGTGAGAAGGGTCTTGCGCGCCTTCATTGCTCATGCCTCTCGTGGTCGGAAAGGCTGGCGATAGTAATCAATCTCAGTTGCATGCAGGCCGGCCATGTATGACCGGGTGTTTCTCCGGGGCGCGAGGCCCCGGATGGTCAGGCGCGGGCGAGGTCCGGCAGGTCCCCGGAGAGGCCGAGGGCCTGGCGCACGAACAGCGCCTTGGCCTCGGGCTGCTGGTTGACCCAGCGCAGGCCGGCATTGCGCAGCCAGCGCAGGGGCAGCGGGTCGGCCTGGAACAGGCGCTCGAAGCCCTCCATGGCGGCCATCATTCCCAGGTTGTAGGGCATGCGGCGGCGCTCGAAGCGGCTGAGCACCTTCTCGTCCGCCAGGCGCTCGCCACGGGCGTGGGCGTGCAGCAGCACTTCGGCCAGCACGGCGGCGTCGAGGAAGCCGAGGTTGACCCCCTGGCCCGCCAGCGGGTGGATGGTGTGGGCGGCATCGCCGATCAGCGCCAGGCCGGGCTCGACGTAGCGCTTGGCGTGGCGCTGGCGCAGGGGGATGCACAGGCGCGGGTCGCTGTGCTCGACGCGCCCCAGGCGGTGCTCGAAGGCCTCGCCGAGGGCACTGCAGAAGGCTTCGTCGCCCAGCGCCATGAGTCGCTCGGCTTCTTCCGGGGTGACGGACCAGACGATGGAACACCAGTGCTCATCGCCCTGGCGGTCCAGCGGCAGGAAGGCCAGCGGGCCGTCGTCGGTGAAGCGCTGCCAGGCGGTGCGCCGGTGCGGCTGCTCGCAACGCACGCTGGTGACGATGGCGTGGTGCAGGTAGTCCCACTCGCGGGTGGCGCAGCCGGCCAGGCGGCGTACGGCGGAATTGGCGCCGTCGGCGGCGATCACCAGCGGGGCACGGAGCTGGCGGCCGTCCACCAGGGTCAGCAGCCAGTCGTCGCCGGAATGGCGCAGGTGTTCGAGGCGGGCATTGGGCATCAGGCCGATGCCGCTGTCGTGCAGGGGCTCCAGCAGGGCGTCCTGCACCACGCGGTTCTCGACGATGTGGCCGAGCACGTCGGCATGGACGCTGGCGGCGGAGAAGTGGATGGCGCCGGTGCCGGTGCCATCCCAGACCTGCATCTCGCCGTAGGGGCTGGCGCGCCGCGCGACGACGCCCGGCCAGGCGCCGAGGCGGTCGAGGATGCGCTGGCTGGCGGCGGACAGGGCGCTGACGCGGGGCTCGAATGCGGCCTCGGCATCGAAGGGCTTGACGCTGAGGGGGCTGCCGTCGATCAGGAGGATGTCCAGCCCGCTGTCCTTGAGTGCCAGGGCCAGGGCGCTGCCCACCATGCCTGCACCGACGATGATCAGATCCGCTTGCATGTCCGTTCCTTATGCGCCTTGTCGCGCCTGCGGCTTGAGCCGCACGTAGAGGGTCTTTCGCACCCGGGCCACCAGGGTGCCTTGGCCGTCGTGCACGTCGACGTGCAGGTCGGGCAGGTACTTGTCGCCGCCGGCGGTGTGCTGGCGGATGCGCTCGATCAGCGCGTCGTCGATGTGGAACTCGGCGTACACCGGCCCGCGCCCGGGGGCGATGAAGTCGATGTGGGCGGCCTTGTCCCAGACGATGTAGTCGCGCCCCAGCAGCTGCATCAGCATGAGCATGTAGAAGGGGTCGGTCATGCTGTAGAGCGAGCCGCCGAACTGGGTGCGGACGTAGTTGCGGTTGTACCAGCCCAGGCCCATCTTGACCCGCACCAGGCGGAAGTCTGCGCTGATCTGCCGCACGCGGATACCCGCCCCGAGGTAGGGCGGGTAGAGGTTCAAGGCCCAGCGCAGGATGCGCGCCTTGCGCGCCAGTCGGCGGTCCGCCATGGCGCGGTCAGACCGGGCGGGTGCCCAGGCCCATGGCCTGGCGGGCGAACCAGCGCTTGGCCGGGGGCAACAGGTCGAGGCCGAGCAGGCCCAGGTTGCGCCCGGTGGCCAGCAGCGGCTCCTTGTTGGAGAACAGCCGCGTGACCTGGTCGGAGAAGCCGACGGTGAGGTCCTGGTCCAGGCGCTGGCTGGCGAGGTAGCCCTGCAGGGTGGCGAGGTCGCCCAGGGGCGCGGTGCTGGCCAGCAGGGTTTCCGCCAGGGCCACGGTGTCGCGCAGGGACAGGTTGTAGCCCTGGCCGGCGATGGGATGCAGGCTGTGGGCGGCGTTGCCGAGCACCACCAGGTTGGGGCGCACCTGCTCCTCGGCCTCGATCAGGGTGAGCGGGTAGAGGTGGCGGGCGCCGACCTGGGAGAAGGCGCCCAGGCGGTAGCCGAAGGTGGCCTGCAGTTCGCCGAGGAAGGCGCGGTCGTCGAGGTCGGCCAGGCGCTGGGCGTCATTGCCCGGCCGGGTCCATACCAGCGCACAGCGGTTTTCCGGCAGCGGCAGCAGGGCCATGGGGCCTTCGTCGGTGAAGCGCTCGAAGGCCTGGCCACGGTGGGATTCCAGCGGGCTGACATTGGCGATCAGTGCGGTCTGCCCGTAGGGGTTGCGGCGCACGCCGATGCCCAGCTGCTCGCGCAGGCTGGAGCGGCCGCCGTCAGCGAGGATCGCCAGGTCGCATTCGAGCTGGGTCTCGTCGTTGAGGCTGAGGCGGTAGCCGCCTTCCAGCGGCTCCATGCGCACCACTTCCGCCGGGCAGTGCCAGGTGACCACGTCCGGGTCGAGGGCCTGCCAGAGGCACTGTCCGAGCCAGGCGTTCTCCACCACGTAGCCGAGGGCGGGGACGCCCTCTTCGATGGCGGCCAGCCGCGCCGCGCCGAAGCGGCCACGGTCGGAGACGTGGATCTGCAGGATGGGCTCGGCGCGCTGGGCGATGGCCAGCCACAGGCCGAGGCGTTCGTAGATGCGCCGGGTGCCGAAGGAGAGGGCGGAGGAGCGGGCGTCGTAGCTGGGCTGGTAGCTGTTGCCGGGGGCGAAGGGCTCGATCAGGACGATCTTCCAGCCCCGCTCGCGGGCACCTTGCTGCAGGGCCAGGGCCAGGCTGGCACCCACCAGGCCGCCGCCGACGATCGCCAGTTGGGTGCGGGCCATGTCAGGCGGCCTCGCTGCGGGCGGCGGCCATCAGGGCTTCGATCTCGGCGACGGTCTTGGGTACGCCACCGGTGAGGATCTCGCAGCCTTTCCGGGTGACCACGACATCGTCTTCGATGCGCACGCCGATGCCGCGCCACTTCTTCGGCACGTCCTGGTTGTCGACGCCGATGTAGATGCCGGGCTCGACGGTCATCGCCATGCCGGGCTCGAGGACGCGCCATTCACCGCCGACCTTGTATTCGCCGACGTCGTGCACGTCCATGCCCAGCCAGTGGCCGGCGCGGTGCATGTAGAAGGGCTTGTAGGCTTCGCGGGCGATCAGCTCGTCCACCTCGCCCTGCAGCAGCCCCAGCTCCACCAGGCCGGCGGTGATGACCCGCACGGTGGCTTCGTGGGCTTCGTTCCAGTGCTTGCCGGGGGCGATCTCGAGGAAGGCGGCCTCCTGGGCGGCCAGCACCAGCTCGTAGATGGCCTTCTGCTCGGGGCTGAAGCGGCCGCTGACGGGGAAGGTGCGGGTGATGTCGCTGGCGTAGCAGTCCAGCTCGCAGGCGGCGTCGATCAGCACCAGGTCGCCATCCTTGAGGAGGGCGTCGTTCTCGCGGTAGTGCAGGATGCAGGCGTTCTTGCCGGCGGCGACGATGGAGCCGTAGGCGGGCATCTTCGCGCCGCCCTTGCGGAACTCGTATTCCAGCTCGGCTTCCAGGCTGTATTCGTAGAGGCCGGCGCGGGCGGCCTGCATGGCGCGGACATGGGCACGGGCGGAGACTTCGCCGGCTTCGCGCATGACCTTGATCTCGGCGGCGGACTTGTACAGGCGCATGTCGTGCAGCAGGTGGTCCAGGGCGACGAACTCGTTCGGCGGCTGGGCGCCCTGGCGGGCCTTGGAGCGGATGACGTTGACCCACTCCATGAGGTGGTGGTCGAACTCGGGGTTGGTGCCGATGGAGTAGTAGACCCGCGAGCGGCCTTCGATCAGGCCGGGCAGGATGTCGTCGATGTCGCCGATGGGGAAGGCGTCATCCGCGCCGTAGTCGCGGGTGGCGCCGTCCTGGCCGGCACGCAGGCCGTCCCACAGTTCACGCTCGGGGTCACGCTCGCGGCAGAAGAGCACGTACTCGCCGTGTTCCCGTCCGGGGATCAGCACCATCACCGCTTCCGGCTCGGGGAAACCGCTGAGGTACTGGAAGTCACTGTCCTGGCGGTAGACGTGCTCGACGTCGCGGTTGCGGATGTATACCGGCGCGGCGGGCAGGATGGCGATGCTGTTGGGCACCATCTGCTCCATCAGCGCCTTGCGGCGACGGGCGAATTCGGACTTCGGGATACGGGTCATGCGCGCTCCTTGATCGAGGGTGCCGGGATGGCACCCGTGACGCGGGTCAGTGCAGGGAGGTCTTCGGCGCCGGTGCGGCGCCCCGGTTGCATTCGCTGAACAGCAGCAGGGGGGCGACGCGCAGGTACTCCATCACTTCCATGTAGTCGGTCTCGCCGTCCTCGGAATCTTCCAGGGCGCTCTGCACCTGGGCGATGGAAGCAAGGTCCTGTAGGACTTCGACCGCTTCGCCTGACAGCGCACCTTCACGCGCGGTGAGGCCGAAGCCGCCGAGGAAACCCTGGCACCACTGGCCCAGGGCCGCAGCGCGTTCGGACAGGGGCGTTTCGTCGTCGGGCAGCAACAGCACGACGGCCATCTCGCCGCCGGTGAGTTCGCCCTTGACCATCTCCTGCAGGCCGATCAGGGCCTGGCGCAGGTTGTCCTCGGGCGAGGCGCCGAGCAGCTCGGCAGCGTCCTCCAGCCAGGGCTCGGGCTCGAAGCCGGCTCCGGCGCAACTACGCCCCAGGAGCAGGCCGTGGAGTTCGGCAGGGGAAACGGGCTGGCCGGTGCTGGCGAGCAGCGCGGCGAATGCGGAATACGGGGAGTTCGGGCTGGGCATGGGTGGCTAGGCGCCGGGGGGCGCAATCACTAGAATGACGGCCTCGTATCCTAGCATCGGCACGCGCGCCAAGACCATGCGACGTCGCCGCGGGGTTTGTCCCTGGATCGGGCCGGTCCTGTATAGTCCCCGTCCACTCATCGCCGAGTAGAAAGCCCATGGAAGATGCCGACCTGAAAGCACTCGCCACCCGCCTGGAACACCTGATCCAGCGCGTGGAGCAGCTCAAGGCGCACAACCGGCAACTGCTCGCGAACGAGAGGATGTGGAAAGAAGAACGCGCTCATCTGATCGAAAAGAACGAACTGGCCCGGCAGAAGGTCGAAGCGATGATTTCGCGCCTGAAAGCCCTGGAGCAGGATTCATGACCCAGTCCAATACCGTCACCGTCCACATCCTCGACAAGGATTACTGCATCGCCTGTCCCTCGGACGAGCGCGCCAACCTGGAAAGCGCTGCCCGCTACCTGGACGGCAAGATGCGCGAGATCCGCAACAGCGGCAAGGTGATCGGCGCCGATCGCGTCGCCGTGATGGCGGCGCTCAACATCACCCACGAACTCCTGCACAAGCAGCAGCGCCTCGACCAGGAGGCCACGTCCACCCGCGAACGGGTGCGCGACCTGCTGGAACGGGTCGACCACGCCCTGGCCACCGATCAGGATGCACCCGGGGCCTGACGCCACCGACCTTTCTTGGGGTATACTCGCCGCCAGCTCCCTGGTGTGTTTGCCAGTCGGTGATGTCCCTGAGCCGATACGCACAACCACGGGGGTTGTAAGTGGGGCCGGTGTGCATGTCCGCCTGACGGAAAGCCTTAACGCCTCCTGCAACCTCCACCTTGAACTTTCGGGTTCAAGGGCTAACCCGACAGCGGCATAACCGGGGAGTCATATTTTCATGGTCACTGCCGGCACCCTCTCCCGCCCGGCCCTGCGGCGCCTCCTCAGGCAACAACGCCGCCAGCTCTCCCCCCTCCAGCAGAAGAAAGCCGCCCGTGCGCTGTACCGTCAGCTCGCGCAGCACCCGCTGTTCCGCCGTGCCCGCCACCTGGCGCTGTACCTGCCCAACGACGGCGAGATCGATCCGCGACCGCTGCTGCGCGAGGCCCAGCGACGGGGCAAGGCCACCTACCTGCCGGTGCTCAATGCCTGGCCGCGCACGCGCATGGCCTTCCAGCGCCTGATGCCCGGCGAGCGCCTGGTGCGCAACCGCTTCCGCATCGAAGAGCCGCGCACCAATACGGCGCGGCAGCGGCCGGTGTGGACGCTGGACCTGGTGCTGATGCCGCTGGTGGGATTCGACGAGGAGGGCGGCCGGCTGGGCATGGGCGGCGGCTTCTACGACCGCAGCCTGGCCTACCGGTCACGCCGCAAGCAGGGGCAGAAACCGACGTTATTGGGCCTGGCCCATGAATGCCAGAAGGTGGATCGGCTGCCGCTGGCGAGCTGGGACGTCCGCCTCCAGGGCACGGTGACGGACGGCGGCTGGTACCGCTGAGGGCGCCAAAAGGACGGGCGCCCGGGGGTCAGGGCTGTTGCTGCTGGGTGATCACGCCAGCGGGAGCGCTGCCCTGGCGCTGCTCCCAGAGGCTCTGGGTGTAGCCCGTGGTGACCACGCCCAGGCCGAAGATGATGACCAGTACCCAGAGAAGATCGGGTTTACGCTTCATCGAAATGCCTCCCCCTTCAAGGCATGGTGCCCGCGATGACTTGCGGCGATTTTCTGGTTTTTTGAGTGGGCTGTGCGGCAACGTCCGGCTCGAAGCGCGGCATTTTCAGGCAAGCCGTGATAACGCGCAATTATGACGCCAACCGATTGTCGGCTAATCGTTACATTTCTTTCCGTTGGCGCAAGGACCACTTTTCAGGAGCAAAGTTCATGCCCCACTGGCTGATGAAATCAGAACCCGACGAACTGTCGATCCACGATCTGCAACGCCTCGGCCAAGCGCGCTGGGACGGGGTGCGCAACTACCAGGCGCGCAACTTCATGCGCGCGATGAACCCGGGCGACCTGTTCTTCTTCTACCACTCCAGCTGCCCGGAGCCGGGCATCGCCGGGATTGCCCGCATCGTCGGCGCCACCTACCCCGACCCGACGGCCCTGGACCCGCAGAGCCACTACTTCGACGCCAAGGCCAGCCACGAGAAGAACCCCTGGAGTGCCCTGGACGTGGAATTCGTCGAGGCCTTCGCGCGGGTCATCCCCCTGGCGCAGCTGCGCGAGGCAGAAGCCCTGCAGACAATGCCACTGGTGCAGAAGGGCTCGCGCCTGTCGGTGATGCCGGTGACCGATGCCGAGTGGCAGACCGTGCTGGCCCTGCGCTGAAACCGCAGCCCGTCAGGGCTGCACGATCAGGTTGTTGAACAGCAGGTCCTCGACCAGCGGCTTGCCTTCTTCCTCGTTGAGCGCCTGCTGCACCTGCTTGAGCGCTTCCTGGCGCAGCGCTTCCTTGCCCTCCACCGAGCTGAGCGACTCGTCGGTCTGCTGGGCGAACAGCATCACCAGCTGGTTGCGGATCAGCGGCTCGTGATACTCCACCGACTTCTTCGCGTCCTCCCCGGTGACCCGCAGGGAAATGTCGGCCTTGAAGTATTTCAGCTTCGGGCCGGCGCCGTAGTTGCCTACCAGCGCGGGCACCAGGTCGAGGTAGAGCACCTTGGGCCCCTCGCCCTCCTTGGCCCCTCCCTCGGATTCCGAGGCGAAGGCGGAGAAGGGGATCAGCAGGGCCAGCAGCAGAGCGAGAGTGGTTTTCACGGGAGGGATTCCTGATGGGGCGTGCCCGCTAGCATAGCCACAGCCCGGGGCGAGCCCAAGCCCGATGCTTATGCAGCCCTATCAGGACCGGCCATGCTCGTTGACCGACCCTGCCCCCCGCCTACACTGCCTGACCACAGGGCCGGCGCCGGGCCGGTCGCCAACGAGGATCGAATCCCCCATGAAAGCCGTCCTGTGCAAGGCCTTCGGCCCCGCCGAGACCCTGGTGCTCGAAGAGGTTGCCAGCCCCGAGCCGAAGAAGAACGAAGTGCTGATCGACGTGCACGCCGCCGGGGTCAACTTCCCCGACACCCTGATCATCGAAGGCAAGTACCAGTTCAAGCCGCCGTTCCCCTTCTCCCCGGGTGGCGAAGCCGCCGGCACCGTCGCTGCCGTCGGCGAGAAGATCACCCACCTCAAGCCCGGCGACCGGGTCATGGCGCTGACCGGCTGGGGCAGCTTCGCCGAGCAGGTGGCCGTGCCCGGCTACAACGTGATGCCGATCCCCAAGGGCATCGACTTCAATTCCGCCGCCGCCTTCGGCATGACCTACGGCACCTCCATGCACGCGCTCAAGCAGCGCGCCAACCTGCAACCAGGGGAAACCCTGCTGGTGCTCGGCGCCTCCGGCGGCGTCGGCCTGGCGGCGGTGGAGATCGGCAAGGCCATGGGCGCGCGGGTCATCGCCGCCGCCAGCAGTGACGAGAAGCTGGAAGTGGCCAAGGCTGCCGGCGCCGACCTGCTGATCAACTACAGCACCAGCAGCCTGAAGGAGAAGGTCAAGGAACTGACCGGCGGCCAGGGTGCGGACGTGATCTACGACCCGGTGGGGGGCGACCTGTTCGATGAAGCCATCCGCTCCATCGCCTGGAACGGCCGCCTGCTGGTGGTCGGTTTCGCCAGCGGCCGCATCCCCGAGCTGCCGGTGAACCTGGCCCTGCTCAAGGGCGCGGCGGTGGTCGGCGTGTTCTGGGGTTCCTTCGCCCAGCGCCAGCCCCAGGACAACCTGGCCAACTTCCAGCAGCTGTTCGCCTGGCATGCCGAAGGCAAGCTCAAGCCGCTGGTGTCCCAGACCTTCCCCCTGGAGCGGGCCGCCGAGGCCATCAATGCCCTCGGCCAGCGCAAGGCCGTGGGCAAGGTGGTGGTCACCGTCCGCTGAACCCTGGCCCCGGGCAGCGCCGGGGGCCTGCTCCATCACCCCTGCGCCAGCAGGGGTGGCGGGCGACGCGCGTACCACTGCGTCACCTGCTCGTAGGCATGGGCCAATTGCAGCACCGCCAGGTCCGCGTGGTGCCGGCCGATGACCTGCATCCCCATCGGCAACCCCATCTCGTTGAACCCCACCGGCACGCTGGCCACCGGGCAGCCGGACAGGGTTCCGGGGATCACCACCTCCATCCAGCGGTGGTAGGTGTCCATGGACCTGCCAGCGATGGCCTTCGGCCAATCCCAGTGCTTGTCGAAGGGAAACACCTGGGCGCTGGGCAGCAGCAGGAAGTCATAACGCTCGAACAGCCGGCTGATGGCGCGATACCAGTCGCTGCGGGTGACGGACGCGCGGTACACCTCCATGGCCGACAGCTGCAGGCCGTTCTCCACCTCCCACACCGCCTCGGGCTTGAGCCGCTCGCGCCGCGCCGGATCGGCATGGGCCGCCGCCAGCGAGCCGGCCACCAGCCAGTGGCGCAGGGTTCGCCAGCAGGCCCAGAGGCGCTCCGGAGCAAAACCCAGGGCCGCTTCCTCGACCTGGCAACCCAGTGCCTCGAAATCCGCCAGGGCGCTGCCGCACAGCGCCAGCACGCCGGGCTCCATGGGCAGGTAGCCGCCCAGGTCACCGAGCCAGCCCAGGCGCGCGCCCTTGAAGTCCCGCTCCAGCGCACCGGCGAAGGCCGCACCGGATTCGGCGATGGACAGCGGCGCGCGGGCGTCGAAGCCGGCCTGCACCGAGAGGAGCAAGGCCACGTCCCGCACGCTGCGACCCATGGGGCCCTCGTAGCCGAGCTGGTCGACGAACAGGTCGGCGCTGTCATCGAAGGGCACCCGCCCCTGGGACGGGCGGAAGCCGACGATGTTGTTGAACGCCGCCGGGTTGCGCAGCGACCCCATCATGTCGCTGCCGTCGGCCACCGGCACCATCTGCAGCGCCAGTGCCGCCGCCGCGCCGCCGCTGCTGCCACCGGCGCTGCGAACAGGGTCGTAGGCACAGCCGGTGACGCCGAAGACCGGGTTGTAGCTGTGGGAACCGAGGCCGAATTCGGGGGTGTTGGTCTTGCCGATGAGGATCGCGCCGGCCGCGCGGATGCGCTCCACCATGATGCCGTCGCGCTCGGGTACGTGGTCGCGGAACAGCGGCGAACCGAAGGTGGTGCGGATGCCCCGGGTCAGCGACAGGTCCTTGATGGCGTGGGGCAGCCCGTGCATCCAGCCGCGGTACTCGCCGCGGGCCAGCTCGGCATCGCGCTGGTCGGCCTCGGCCAGCAACTGCGCCTCCGGCTGCAGGCTGACCAGGGCGTTGACCTCGGGGTTGAAGCGCTCGATCTGCGCCAGGTAGGCCTGCATCACCTCGCGGCAGGACACCTGGCGCAGGCGGATGCGTTCGGCCAGCTCATGGGCCTGCAGCTGGACGAGTTCGGGGTGAAGCGTGTTCGGGCTCATGGCGTGCAGCCTTCTTCCAGTTCCATCGGGGGTCGGGTCGCGTCGCTTGCGGTGCGGGCGCGTTGCCGAGGCGAGCGATACCGCTGCGCCTGCCGGGGCAGGCGCGCATCGTCTGGCCTCGGGTGAGTCGGGTCAGCGCATCAGGCTGGTCCAGATGCGGTCCGCCAGGCGGATCGCCCCTTCGCCGCAGGTCTGGCTGAACACCACGCGGGTGCCCTCGGGAATGTGCAACTCCGGCGCATCCTTGAGGCTGGCGTCCAGGTAGGGTTCCACACCCTTGATCGGGCTCTGGTGCTTGAGGAAGTTCTGGGTCAGCGCCGCGTTCTCCGGCTGGCTGAGGAAGGCGATGAAGCGCTTGGCGTTCTCCGGATGCTTCGCCCCGGCGGGGATCACCAGGTTATCCACCCAGGCCATCACCCCCTCCTTCGGGTAGAGGTAGGTGAGGCTCGGCTTCATCTCCCGCGCCCGCATGGATGAGCCGCCCCAGAACATCGACATGTCCACCTCGCCCGAGGCCAGGTTCTCGCGGATCGAACCGGCCTTGGAGCTGTAGGTCTTCACGAAGGGCTTCTGGTTCTTCAGCAGCGTCAGCACCTGCTGCATCTGCTTCGGGTCCTCGCTGCACAGCGGGATGCCCAGGTAGAGGCTGGCGGTGTCGATGACCTCGCTGGCCGAGTCGAACATGTTGATGCGCCCTTGCAGCGCAGCGGGCGGGGTGAACAGCACGGCGTAGCTGTCGGCCGGGCCGTCGTAGCGGGCGCGATCGAGCACCACGCTGGTGGTGCCCCAGATGAAGGGTACGGCGTAGGCGCCTTCCGGGTCCCAGGCGGGCTTCTTCAGCTGGTCCTGGATGTTGGCGTAGTAGGGCTGGCTGGCCGGGTCGAAGCGTTCCAGCAGCTTCTCCTGCACCAGGATCGGCACGAACTGGTGGGAGGGGATGGCCACGTCGTAGCCCGCGCCGCCCTGCTTGAGCTTGGCCAGCAGCGTCTCGTTGGAGTCGTAGGAGTCCACGGTAACCTTGATGCCGGTCTCCTGCTCGAACTTGGCCAGGATCGGCGGCGAGAAGTAGCCGCTCCAGCTCACCACGTTCAACTGCTCGGCCGCCTGGGTGGCCGACGCCAGGCCCAGGGCCAGCGAAATACCTGCAACAGCGCTCAATGTGTTCATCGTCTTGCTCCGGTTTGGGCTCAGGCCTTCTTCTTGCCGAGCAGATAAGAGAGGGTCACGAACAGCACGGAGACCCCGAGGATCAAGGTGGAAACGGCGTTGACGTCAGGCGTCACGCCCATGCGCAACAGCCCGAAGATGAAGATCGGCAGGGTGGTGGTGCCGGCCTGGGCCACCATCATCGAGATCACGAAGTTATCCAGCGAGACGATGAAGGCCAGCATCAGCCCCGAGACCATGCCCGGCGCCAGCAGCGGCAGGGTGACCTTGCGGAAGGTCCGCCAGGGGCCGGCGTAGAGGTCGGCGGCGGCCTGCTCCAGGGAGAGGTCCATGTCGTTCAGCCGGGCGCGGATCGGCAGGTAGGCGAACGGGATGCAGAACACCGTGTGGGCGATGATCAGGTTGCCGTAGCCCAGCGACAGGCCGAGGGTGGAGAACAGCGCCAGGGTGGCGACGCCGACCACGATCTCCGGCAGCACCAGCGGCAGCATGATCGTCCCCATGGACAGCCGCAGCCCCTTGAAGCGCGCCCCGCGTGAGGTGCCCAGGGCCGCCAGGGTGGCGATGGCGGTGGCTGCCAGGCTGGCGCACACGGCGATCAGCAGGCTGTTGCCGGCCGCCTGGCGCAAGGCCTGGTTGGCGAAGGCGGCGCGGTACCAGTCCAGGCTGAAGCCGGTCCACACGGTGGCCGACTGGTTGGCGTTGAACGACAGCACCACCAGCACCAGGATCGGCGCGTAGAGGTACAGGTAGAACAGCAGGCTGAGGGCGCCGAAGCCGGGAAAATCACGCACGCCGGGGCGACGGCTGCGGAACAGGGCACGGATCATCGGGCACCTCCCGCCGCACGGCCGGCGCGCCAGGCGTAGACCATCAGCACCAGCATCACCGCCGCCATCAGCACCAGCGACAGGGCGGAGCCCAGCGGCCAGTTACGGGCGTCGCTGAACTGCCGGAAGATCAGGTTGCCCAGCATCATGCGGGTACCACCGCCAAGCAGCTCAGGAGCCACCATCGCCCCCAGGCAGGGCACGAAGGTGAGGATGGCGCCGGCGAGGATGCCGGGCCGGGCGATGGGCAGCACCACCTTGCGCAGGGTGCGCCAGCGTCCGGCGTAGAGGTCCTGGGCGGCCTCCAGCAGGCGCAGGTCCATGCGCTCCAGGGTGGCGTAGATCGGCAGCACCACAAAGGGCGCGTAGGTGTACACCAGCCCCAGCAGCACGGCGCCGTCGGTGTACAGCAGGTTCAGCGGCTGGTGGATCAGGCCGAGGCCCATCAGCGTGCCGTTGACCACGCCGGTGCCGCGCAGCAGCAGGATCCAGGCGTAGGTACGGATCAACAGGTTGGCCCAGAACGGCACGGTGATGAGGAAGATCAGCAGGCCCCGCCGGTGCGCCGGCTGCATCGCCAGCCAGACGGCCACCGGAATGCCCACCAGCAGGGTGATGACGGTGGTGGCAGCGGCGATGCCGATGGAGCGCAGGGCGATCACCAGGTAGGCATCGGCGAAGGCCAGGCTGTCGTCCAGCTGGCGTTCGAACAGCAGCGAGACATAGGCCTCGACGCTGAACTGCGGGCTCMCCCCGCCGTAGGGGTTGGCCTGCATGAGGGAATAGCCGACCACGATGAGGATCGGCACCACCAGGAACAGGCCGATGGCGACCAACGCCGGCGAAACGCCGAGCAGGCTGGCCAGGGCGCGGCGGCGTTCCAGGCTGTGGGTGAGGGTGCGCATGGTCCTGTCCTCCTCAGTCCAGCAGCACGCAGGCGCTGCCCGGCTCGACCCGCAGGCCGGCACGGGCGCCCACCTCGGGCTGGCGTCCCTGGATGGCGTTGTTGGGCAGGCGCACGGTGAGCGGCGTGCCGTCGTCCAGGGCGACCCGGTACTGCAGGTCGGTGCCCAGGTAGACCCGTGCCAGCACCTGGCACGGCAGGCTGTCGGGCGTGGCGTCCGCCAGCAGGTGCAGGCGCTCGGGGCGCACCGACAGGCTGGCCTCGGCCCCGATGGCCAGGCCGTTGCAGGCCGGTGCCTGGAGCACCGCGCCACCGGGCAGGCGGAAGCGCGCGACCTGGCCGTCGAGTGCTTCGAGGCGGGCCGGGAGGAAGTTGGTCTCGCCGATGAAGTCGGCGACGAAGCGGTTGCGCGGGCGCTCGTAGATGTCGTCCGGGCCGCCAACCTGCTGCACCTCGCCCTGGGCGAGCACGGCGATGCGGTCGGACATGGCCAGGGCCTCTTCCTGGTCATGGGTGACGAAGATGAAGGTGATGCCGGTGCGGGTCTGGATGCTCTTCAGCTCCTCGCGCATGGCCTGGCGCAGCTTCAGGTCGAGGGCGGAGAGCGGCTCGTCCAGCAGCAGCACCTTGGGCTGCGGCGCCAGGGCACGGGCGAGGGCGATGCGCTGCTGCTGCCCGCCGGAGAGCTGGGCCGGGCGGCGCTCGGCGAAGGCCTCCATCTGCACCAGCGCCAGCATCTCGCGCACCTGCTCGGCCACGGCGGCCTTGCTCAGGCGCCGGCCCATGGGGTGGGATTCCAGGCCGAAGGCGAGGTTCTCGGCGATCGTCATGTGCGGGAACAGCGCGTAGTGCTGGAACACGGTGTTCACCGGGCGGGCGTAGGGCGGCCGGTCGGCGATGTTCTCGCCGAACAGGCGGATCTCGCCTTCGGTGGGGAACTCGAAGCCGGCGATCATGCGCAGCAGGGTGGTCTTGCCGCAGCCGGAAGGGCCGAGCAGGGTGAAGAACTCGTTGTCGCGGATGTCCAGGTCGACGCGCTTCAGCGCCACCGGGCCGCTCTGGGGGTCGCCGTAGACCTTGCGCACGGCGCGGATGGACACCGCCGCGGTGGTCGACGGGCTGTGCAGGGCACTCATGAATACCTCCGGTTCCTTCCCCTGCGCCCGGTGGGCGGGGGTCTTGTCGTTGTTCTGGCAGGACTAGAGACAGGTGCAGCGTCGGGCTCGGGGCCCGGTTGTTGTGGGGCTGCTGGGGACGGATGGTCGGGGAAAGGCGGTTGAGCAGAAAGCTCAATTTTCTTACAGTCGCTGTTAAAAAATTTAATACCTGACCGCGAGCCCTTCAGCCATGTCGATCCAGCGCCTGCCGCCGCTCAATGCCGTGCGTGCCTTCGAGGCCGCCGCCCGCCTGGGCAGCTATGTTGCCGCCTCGCGGGACCTCCACGTCACCCAGCCGGCCATCGGCCGCCACGTGAAGCTGCTGGAGGAGTGGCTGGGGGTGCGCCTGTTCGACCGCACGCCACGCGGCGTGTCGCTGACCCCGGCCGGGCAGCGCTACTACGAGAAGATCGCCAGCGCGCTGCAACAGATCGCCGATGCCGGCCACGAGCTGACCCCGGGCGGGACGGCGCGCTGGCTGAAGATCATGGTGGTGCCGGCCTTCGCCAAGCGCTGGCTGATGCCGCGCCTGGAGGCCCTGCTGGAACAGCGACCGGGGCTGAAGATCGCCATCGAGCCCAACCCCACCTTCGAGGCGGTGGACGGCCAGCGGGC